>JAZFTT010000102.1:0-3657 GCA_036446835.1 Acidimicrobiia bacterium | reverse complement strand
ATTCATGGGACCGGTGACGTGGCCGTCGACCCCGTATACATACCCGCGCTCGCGGTCAACGGTTATGACCACGCATGGTCGGGGCTCGGTGGTCTCTTCCTCGGAGATGATCTCACCGTCATCAACCTGGAGTGTGTGCCGTCGGACATTGGAGAGCCTCTGAACAAGGCGTTCACTTTCCGATGCCCGACCGAGGCTTTGGCGTCGATCCACTCCAACGGCATCGACGTGGCCAACATGGCAAACAACCACTCGGGTGATTTCGGAAAGGATGCCCTCGTTGATGGTCGTGCCCAACTCATGGCCAATGACATCGCCGTTGTCGGTGCCGGCAAGGACTTCGCCGAAGCCGGCGAGGCCGCTCTGTTCGAGATCAATGGATGGAAGGTTGCCGTCGTTGGGTTTGGAGGGGTGGCACCCAGTCCGAGCTGGTACGCAACGGAGGACAGTCCAGGAATGCGCAGCGGTGACCATCTCAACCAGATGGTCGAAGCCGTCTCCGCCGCTAGCGAGGTTGCCGACATCGTCGTTGTGACAATCCATTGGGGTATCGAGCTCGATATCTCGCCGAGGGCTGACGATATCGAACGTGCCAACGCGATGATCGAGGCGGGGGCGGACATCATCTTCGGTCACCATCCGCATCGAATGCAGCCTCTCAACATGGTGGACGGAGCGGCGGTCTTCTGGTCCCTTGGAAACTTCGTATGGCCACACAACTCCATCCCGAGCGCCACCACCGCGGTGGGACGGGTTGTCGTCTATCCCGACGGAACCATCGAGGCGTGTCTGATTCCCGCATTCATCGAGACCCATGGCCGTCCTGTTCTCACAGGAGAACCGGAGTGCGGTCCGGGGCTCTAGTGACGCCGACTTGATGGAGGACCGCGCCGGCCCCCTGATCCTGGTTATTGCCTTCGGTGTGGTTCTCGGTTTCATCGGCTTTGCCGTGCTTGGCAATGAGGACGGGCCGATCACTGCCGACTCATCTCCTCTAACCACTCCTGCGTCGGTTGATGACGAAGTGGGCGCAACCACGATTCCCTCCCCACCGCCTACGACAGTCCCGCTGACAACGACGACGTCCGGGATCGTCGTCAGAGAGCCCAACACTGTTCCGGGCTGGAGCGTCGGCGAGCCTTGGGGGACGAGGCCAGGGCTCACCATGTTCAGGGGGAACCCGACTCGTACCTATTACGGCACCGGTCCCCTTTCGGTGAGCCCATCCCAGCTATGGAAGTATCCGGGCATTCCGATGTGCAGCTCCTCCTCGACCGGCGGCGAGTCGAAGATCTGGTGTGGGATGGGTTGGACAGGTCAACCCGTGGTATACGAGCGCGCCGACGGTGTCACCGAGCTCATCTTCGGAGCGTACGACCGGGCAGTTCACTTCGTCGATGCTGAAACGGGTGAGGAGACGCGTTCGAGGTTTGTCACCGGTGACATCATCAAGGGAGGTGTGACCATCGATCCCGACGGTTATCCGCTTCTCTACTTCGGCTCACGTGACAACAAGCTCCGAATAGTTGCCCTCGATCGAGGTGACCCGGAGCAGATGTGGTCGATCGACGCCAACGCCGTCAACGGAATCTGGAACAACGATTGGGACGCCAACCCGGTGATAATCGATGACATCCTCTACGAGGGTGGCGAGAACGGCTGGTTCTTTGCCTTCGAGCTCCATCGTGAATACATGAGCGACGGACTGGTCAGCGTCGACCCGCACATGCTTTTGGCCGTACCGGGATACAACGACGATCTGCTTGCAAAATCCGGCCGCAACGTATCAATCGAGAACTCCGTTGTCGCCTATGATCAGCGTGTCTACTTCGGCAACTCGGGGGGCCGGGTCCTCGGCCTCGATGTCTCCAGTATTCGTGACGGAATCGCTCCGGTGGTATTCGACTATTACGCGGGCGGCGACATCGACGCCACGATCGTCGTTGATGAGGACGGATTTCTCTACGTCTCCATCGAGCATGAGCCTTCGCAGATGGATTCTGTCGAACGCGACCGCAACTTGGAGGTCGGGCAGTTGATCAAGCTCGACCCTTACACCAGCGGCGAGCCACGGATCTGGGGGATCGATCTGACGTCGGGGGCCTTTGACACCGGAATCTGGGCGACGCCGGCTCTTCATGAGGGCTTGCTCTACGTGAACACACACTCCGGAGAGCTGATCGCAGTCGAGACCGAGACAGGCGAGATTGTCTGGAGCGACGAAGTTGGATGGCACTCCTGGTCGTCACCCTCGGTAGTCGACGGCACCCTGGTTGTGGCTACCTGCACGGGGGAGTTGAGGGGTTATTCCCTGGCCAACCCGAGGCTGCCGGTGCGGCAGTGGACGGTCGAGATCAGCGAGGCGTGTCTGGAGGCAACCCCCGCCATCTGGAATGGCACCATCTACCTCGGATCCCGCGACGGCTTCATGCGCGCCTTCCGCTGACCGGGGGATCCTGAACCTCAGGTAGTACTGCTGCCGAAGGCGCGCTAACTCTCTCAGGTTGGGGAATCAACACCCTGATAGCGCCTAAAGGGCCCGTATCATCGCCGACCAATGCGATGGCTGTCAGTGTCGGTGTTTCTGTTGTTGATGGTTGCCGCATGCTCGGCGACAACGGTCGAGACAACCGATGCCACTTCTGCCGTGGCGGCAACGACGACAACCACCGAGCCCATCACGACCACGACCAGGGCAAGTGCGATCGATGAGTGTCCGCCCGCCCCGTACGAGATCGGATTTCTCCCTTTTGGTGTCGGAGAAGGTGGTCTGAGAATGGAAGAAATCGAGCCTGATGTGTGGACCTCCGTTGGCGGAACCCAGACGACCTTTTTCGGTCGTAGCGACGGAACGGTGGCGATTGCCATGATCCGGGGCACGCTGCCGGCCGTGGACTGGCCGGCGGAGAAGGGCGAGATCGAGATCGACGGCACCCGGGCTGCAGTTGGTCCTCATGCGGATGGAACTTGGGCGGCGGGTTGGTTCGTTGCCCCGCGCGAGCGTTGCGACACATACACGATGGTCTTCTACCCACCCTGGAATCCCCAGGATGTTGAGGCCGTACTACTCAGCATGATTCGAGTGGCCGGCTAGTAGACCGCTCTTCATCGATGGCATCATGTGAGAGAGGCCCCCACCTTCGGGGGCCTCTCAACGCGTTGAGGTTCGGGCTGGATTTAGGCGTTGGTCTCTTCGCTTGATGCTTCCTTGAACAACTCGCCGATTGCGGCGACCGAGCCGAGGACACCGGCGGTGTCCAGCGGAAGGAATATCTTGGTGGCCTTTCCGTCGGCCACTCCTTGGAGAGCCTCCATGTACTTGATGGCGAGAAGATCCGGCGTCGGGTTTCCATTGTGAATGGCCCCGAATACCCGTTCGATGGCCTGACCTTCGCCTTCGGCCACAGTGAGCTTTTGGTACTTCTCGGCGTCGGCCACCCGCTTGATCGCCTCGGCCTGTCCTTCTGCCTCGAGGATCTGACTTTGCATGACTCCCTCGGAAGTGAGGATGGCTGCTCGCTTCTCGCCTTCCGCCTCGGTGACGGCGGCTCGACGGTCGCGCTCCGCCTTCATCTGACGGTGCATGGCTTCGGTCACATCTACCGGCGGCTCGATCCGCTGGATCTCGACGCGGACGACACGCACACCCCATTTGTC
>JAZFTT010000101.1:0-3245 GCA_036446835.1 Acidimicrobiia bacterium | reverse complement strand
CTCGAGGTCGTCGCCGGTCCACTTGGCGCGGTCCCCTGCCGCAGCGTGTCGAACCAGGTAGAGCGTTCCTGTCTGAGCCAGCTTCTTCAGGTCGGACTCGTTGATGAGTCTGCGGTCGTTCTCGTAATCGAGGATCTTGTTTGCCGTTTTGCGACTGACCCACCGGATAGCGTCGATTTCCTTGTTCTTCTTGAAGCCCGGGCTGTCCGGCAAAGGACGCATCACATACCAGACGACCTCCTTGACGCCACGGTTCATGCGATGCCGCGTCGTTCCAAGCGGCGCAACAATCCGGCAGTGGTAACCCGTCTCTTCGAGGACCTCGCGGACGGCGGTCTCCTCGGGTGTCTCCCCCTCGTCGGCCTTGCCCTTGGGCAGCGACCAGTCGTCGTAGGAAGCCCTGTGAGCGATCAGGATCTTGAGGTTTCCTTTGGGAGTCTTACGTAAGACGAGACCCCCGGCGGCTCGGACAACTCGAGTCACGATGGCCAGGTTAGGGCTTCAGGTGGATTTCGAGTGTCGGGCGGTCAACGAGATGATGCTCGACTGGGAGCTGACCAGGGGCGTGGTCAACTCACCGGCCCGGGTCAGGTCGATGGTCACGTCGGAGCAGGTGCCGCAGACACGTCGGAGGATCCCAGCACCAACGTGCTGGGGCTCGCCATATTCGTGATGACCCTTGCGACAATCGGACCTGCGATGCTTCTGAGTCCTGATATCGGGGTGTACATGGCTCACTCCGGCCAGAAGGCTAGATCGCCAAAGGTGCCACTAGTGGTCTAGCGGTTTGTTAGTTGCTCCAGTATCCAATCCACCCCGTCGTCCGGTGTGCCGACAAGGTGGACGTCCCCGGGGAAAGCGTCTACCTCTGACACCAGGGTCTCGACCACCTTGCGCCACTCTCCGCCCACCGCAACGGTGGGAAGGTGGCGACCGCCATTTCGACGCACGATGTGATTGACGTTCCAGGCGATCAGCAGTTCGGTTGCGGTTCCGATTGAGCCGGGCAGGGCGATGGTTCCCGCTGCCCTTTCCATCATGACTCCGATCCGCCCCACGAGCTCCTCGGCTTCGATCAGCTCGGCGACGTATGGGTTTGATCCGTGTCGGCCAGGGAACAATGGCGGTGCAGTCACACCGATCACATGGCCGCCAGCCTCCGAGGCGCCTTTGGAGACTGCCTCCATTGTCCCGCCGTAACCACCCGTGATCACCGCGAAACCGGCCCCGGCGAGACGGGTGCCCACTCGCTCCGCTTCGGCCCACCTTCGGGAATCGGGGTCGGTTTGTGACGAGCCAAACACCGCAACCGCGGATGAGCCGCTCAACCGGCGAGGACCTCGTCGATCCCCAAGCCGATTCTGTCGGCATCGATCAGGACGTGGCTCTCGATGGCGAACTGGGGCCAGGGCAGGTCGAAACCGGTGACCCGGACCACGGCTGCTTTGAGGTCGTACATGGCCTTTTCGGCAACAACGGCCGCCACCTCGGCGGCGATGCCGGCAGACCCTTGAGGCTCCTGAACAAGGAGCAGACGCCCGGTCTTGGCGACTGACTCGAGAACCGTCTCCCGGTCCCATGGGAAGAGGGTGCGAAGATCTATCACTTCTACCGAGGCGCCCGACCGCGCAGCAGCCTCCAGAGCCACCGGAACCAGCCCGCCGTAGGTGACAAGGGTCAGGTCGGTGCCTTCCATTCTCGTTCGCGCCCGGCCGATAGGGAGCGTGTAGTGCTCGGTAGGCACATCTTCCCGGCCGGCCCGATAGAGAACCTTTGGCTCGAGGAAAATCACCGGATCGTCGCTTTCCAGGGCAGCGGCCAGCAAGCCCTTGGCGTCGATAGGGGTGGATGGGCATACCACCACGAGGCCCGGTGCGTGAACAAAATAGGCTTCGGGTGAGTCGCAATGGTGTTCGTGGGCGCCGATGCCTGCTCCGCTGGGGAATCGAACGACCACGGGCATGGAGGTGTGGCCTCGTGTTCGGAACCGGAATCTTCCTAGATGGCTGACTATCTGGTCGAAGGCCGGGTAGACGAAACCCTCGAACTGGATCTCGGCCACCGGGCGGGCGCCCGCCATGGCCATCCCGACGCTGCTCCCGACGATGCCTGACTCGTTGAGGGGCGTGTCGATGACGCGGTCCTCTCCGAACCTCTCCTGCAGTCCTTCGGTGACCCGAAACACGCCACCGGTCAGACCGACATCCTCACCCAGAACGATCACCCGCTCGTCATTCTCCATTGCCTGGTGAAGAGTCGAATTGATGGCTTGTACCATTGTCCAGGATTTGGTCGGTCCGGCCGGGAGTGCGTCGTGGCCAACACGCCAAAGCTCATCTTCGCTGAATCTGGTTTCCGGTTCGTCGTGGGCACGTTGTATGGCGTTGAGTTGCTCGACGGTGTGTTCCGGGATTCGGACGAACCCGTGACGCACCGTGTCGTCACGATCGGGAAGGGGCTGGGCTTCGATGGCAGTGATGGCGGCATCAACCGAGTCCTTGATCTCCATCGCCACTTTCTCCCCGCCGCGCTCGTCCCATTCGCCGCGGCCCTCGAGAAAGCGGCGAAGCCGCTCGATGGCGTCTTTGGCCTTCCACTCCTCGACCTCTTCGGCAGACCTATACAGAGAGTCGTCGTCGGCGGTGGCGTGGCCCCCATACCTGTATGTCATCGCCTCGATGAGGGTCGGGCCCTTCCCTTGTCTTGCCCGTTTCACCGCAAGGCTGGTGGCGAGATACACGGCGATGGAGTCCATCCCGTCTACCCGGAGTCCCTCGAAGCCGTAGGCGTTCGCCTTTTGCGCAATCGTCTCCGATGCCGTCTGTTTCTCGTACGGAACGGAGATGGCATAGAGGTTGTTGGCACAGATGAACACTGTTGGCGTTTTCCACACTCCGGCGAAGTTCATACCGGAGTGAAAGTCGGTTTCCGACGTGGCGCCGTCACCGAAGTAGACAGCCGTGACGGTGTCTTCGCCACGCAGCTTCGACATATAGGAATAGCCGACGGCGTGGGGAAGCTGGCTGGCGATGGGCACGGTGATGATCCCGGCGCGGTACTTCTCCATGTCCCAGCCGGCGCTGGGCAAGCCCCTCCAGTACGCGAGAAGGACCTCCATCGGGAGGCCCCTCGTTATCAGAACACCGTGTTCTCTGTACGACGGAAAGACGAAGTCGTTTGGCTCCATGGCCAGGGCCGAGCCGATCTGGACTGCCTCCTGACCCTCCAACATCGCATAGGTGCCG
>JAZFTT010000100.1:0-4878 GCA_036446835.1 Acidimicrobiia bacterium | reverse complement strand
GCCGCCCAAATCACAAGGGAAGCGACTCCGGCGCCTGCGAACTGGCCTATCCAGTATCCGATGGCGTCGCTAAACGAAAGACGCTTGTCGAGAAGCATCGCCAGCGTCACCGCCGGGTTGAAGTGGGCGCCGGACACATGGCCCACGACCCAGATCCCAGCCAGCAAGGCGAGACCGAAAGCGAAGGCAATGGCGACTATTTCAGCCGCTCCATTTGCACCCCCAACTGCCAGTATTCCCATCGATCCCATAACGACCAGAATGAACGTTCCCAATAGTTCGGCCAGATATTTGTTGATAACCAAGGTGGTCTCCTCCTCTACGGGTCCGGTCTGTTCGACTCGACACAATCGCCAAAGGTTTCCCAGTCAGGCTATTTCTGCCACTCGCCGATCGGTGGATTTGGAGACGACTCATGCCAACATCGTCGTGTGCTTGCTGCCCTCAACATTGGCGCCGTTGCCCTCGGAGTGGCCTCCGGCAGTCTGGCCGCCTCGGTTTTTGCCCTCGTGGTTGGCGGAGGATTGACTATCGCCGGTGTTGAGACCGGCTCCGACATAGGGCTCGCGATAGGGATTCTCGTTGGTCTTGGCGTGGGAGGCTGGGTTGCCGGAGCCAAGGCAAAACACTCAGGAAGATTTCACGGGGCAGTGACCGGTCTGCTGATTGCCTTCCTGATAGTGGTCATTGCCCGCCTTGGGGGCAGCCCTGCCCCAACTCCCACCGTTGTCTGGCTGGCGGTGCTTTCGATACTGGTTTCGGGTGTCGCCGGTTGGCTCGCAGACAGAAGAAAGCTGACCAGGTCGTAGACTCATCCGTGCGAGTCCGTCGGACGGTCGCGGTCGAGAGACCGAGGAAAGTCCGGACTCCATAGGGCAGGGTGCTGGATAACTTCCAGGCGGGGTGACCCGACGGAAAGTGCAGCAGAGAGCAGACCGCCGATGGCCCGTCAGGGCACAGGCAAGGGTGAAACGGTGGAGTAAGAGCCCACCAGCGTCACGAGCAATCGTGACGGCTAGGCAAACCCCACCCGGAGCAAGGCCAAGCAGGGACGACCGGTGGCCCGCCGAAAGTCCCGGGTAGGCCGCGTGAGCGCGTCGGTAACGGAGCGCCCAGATGGATGGCCGTCCTCGACAGAATCCGGCTTACAGACCGACTCGCATCGTCGGGGCCTTCGGGCCCCGACACCCCCTCAAAAGGAAGGGGGCAATGTACCGTGACCCGCGATGGGCAGTCTCGTCGTTTTTCCTTTCAAGACCGAGCAGCCCGACGTCGTGTTGAAGAACGTGGAGATCGCCGCGCTTCACAGATCGGTGGACGAGGTTCTTTGTGTCGGATCCGAGCCGGAGTCCACCTACCGGGCAGTCGAGGAGGCGATTCCAGCAATTATCTCAAAGACCGGCACACCGGTGGGCCTGGTTCTGCAAGATCGGATCGGGACGATGCGACCTGGCAAAGGAGACGGGATGAACACCGGACTCCGCCAGTTCGTTGAATCCGACCACGACCGTCTCCACTTCTACGACGCTGACATCACCAGCTTCGATGACACTTGGATCACAAAAGCGGAGACATCTGCCGACCTCGGCTATGACATGGTGCGTCACTACTTCCCCCGCTCTGCCACCGACGGAATGGTGACCTGGATGATCACCCGTCCGGGATTCGCCATGCTCTTCCCGCATAGCGAACTGCCCCGGATCAATCAACCACTTGGCGGTGAGTGGTTACTCAGCCGTGAAGCGGCCGAAACCCTCGCCGGTGACCCCAGGGTGACACGACAGAGTGATTGGGGCATCGACACCGTCATCACCTTCAGCGCCGTGCGCCATGGCATGTCGATCTCCGAGGTCTACATACCACAAGGCAAGCTTCACAAGCTCTACGGCCGGCTCACCGACATCCGCCGCATGGTGATCGAGTGCTTCTCCGCCATCCATGCCCTCAGGGGCGAGGTTCTCGACCAACCCATCACCCATGAGATCGAACCCGCAGAACGTGTCCCCGCGGCGATCACCGAGAAGACCGGATACGACTTCGAAGCCACCATGAGACTGCTCCCCGAAACCTTCACCCCTCACCAACTGGATCTCCTGTCTGCCCTCCCCGCCCCGGCAGCGGAGGGGATGCTTCTGGCCCATACCGGCAACGTGACTTTTTTGGATGAGTCTCTATGGCGCGATGTCTATGTGGCCCTCCTCGATGAGTACATCGAGGACGACGACGACTGGGAAAAGGTGCTGTTCTTGGTCTGGGTGGTGAGAGTCCTGGCTTACACCACCGAAGTGGCCAGCCATGGTTATGGCGTTGCTCTCCGGTATCTGGAAGGAACGATTCGCCAGTACAGCTACCAGCGAACTTAGGCTGGACGTCATGTGCGGAAGGTTCTCGATCACCGGCGATCTCGACTTCTACGCCGAGTATTTCGGGGTGGACAACGTGGTCACGGAGTCGTTGGGGAAGAGCTGGAATGTGGCACCCACCGACCCTGTGTATGTGGTCGGCGAGAAGGACGGCGAAAGACAACTCGGGACGATGAAGTGGGGTCTGGTCCCCCACTGGGCCGCCGACACCAAGACGATCCACATCAACGCTCGTGCCGAAACAGTCGACACGACGGCGGCATTTCGGGACTCATTCGCCACCAAGAGATGTCTCATCCCGGCCGACGGGTTCTACGAGTGGGAAGCTCCGGAGAAGGGACGCACTCCCCACTGGGTCTACCGCGCGGATGGTCATCCCATGGTCTTTGCCGGAATCTGGGCCGCCCGAATCGACCCGGAGACCAACCACTGGCGCCGCACCTGTGCGATCATCACCACCGCTGCCGAGGGTGTCATCGCATCCATCCATCATCGGATGCCGGTATCGCTTACTGCCGAGGTGTGGGAAGCCTGGCTCGACCGGGACCTCACCGATCCGGAGGCGGCACGCACTCTTCTGGTCCCGATCGACCCTGATGTCCTGATGGAGCACCCGGTCTCCAGGAAGGTCAATTCGGTGCGCAACAACGATGAGGATCTGAGAGAGGCAGTCGAGGCGGAAACCCTGTTTTGACCAACGTTCCGAAGGCAAAGAACCCTCTTGCCCCATCCCTTCCCAGCTTTTCACAGCCAATGCCCTGGCCGGTACTCGGTGATGTTCGGGTGAGGCAAACGTTGGTGGCTGAGGCACTAGCGTGACGATCCGCCGGTTAACGACGGGATCACAAACAGATGGAATTGTTCTTGTTTTTTCTCGAGGGAGCGCTCGCACTCTTTTTCTTCGCGTCCGGAGCTTCCAAGCTCTTCTGGTCAAGAGAAGCACTCTCCTCGATTCTCCCCCATGCCATGGACTTCTCGAATTCAGGGTTCCGTGCCCTCGGTGGGGTCGAACTGGCGGCATCGATGGGCCTGCTACTCCCTATCTTCATCGGAAGCGTCGAGCTGCTGGCACCTCTGGCAGCGACCGCTCTCGTCGTCCTCCAAACCTGGAAGGGAACGCTTCACTGGCGGAGAACCAGGAACGGCGCATATGCGACACTCACCCTCCTGATCGTATTGGGATTATTGGTGATCCTCTGGGGGCGACTTGGGCAATATCCGCTTTGAGCTCGAAGCCGGAATGTGATTTCGGTCGAGCGCCCCACAGCGTCTTCGGCATTCAATGGGTCAACAGATACTTGATCAGTGAAACCGACGCGGCAATAACGAGAATCATCAGCGTATAGGCCAAGCGTCCTGCGAGGGGCCAACCCCGGTTCCGCGCGGCGAGATAAGCGGCCACGCCCACGATCAGCATCAGCAGCCACGTGGACACCGTGCTTGGCGAGGCGATATCCAACCAAGCAAGGTATGGGATCGATGCCGTTGCACCTACTGCAAACGCAGCGAGGACGATGGCACCGATCGGCCGCCAACCACTTGTGAAAGATATTCCCAGCGCGTACACCGATGCCAGGCGGAAGGCGAAGATGTGGGCAAGAGTCAAACCGATCGACGTCCCCCAAATCAGCAGTAACTCCTCACCGTTATCGAGAGATTGCTCCAACCCGACCAGGAGCGCAATCAGAACAACGCTCAGGTATACGCCCATCTCCAAGCCATCGCGGCCTGGGACTTTCCACTTGCCCATCCGGGCTTGAGCTTCATCGACCATCGGCGACTAAATGTAAAAGGCACTCCGGGTACGGTGCAAGATGACAATTCACCCGGAGGCTTGGCGTTGAGCTCCACGCAGCTGCGGGCATCACGATGTGGTGTGGGTATTCCAGCTCACACCTCATATTGAAAGGACTCCCTTGACAAAGTTTGCCTACTTCTGTGGACACGAGCAGTGGCAGCCCGAGGAATTGGTCTCCCATGCCGTACTTGCCGAAAAGGCCGGATTCGACATGGTTGTCGTGTCAGAGCATTTCCACCCCTGGGTCGACGACTCCTCGGCCTCTGGCTTCGCCTTCTCGACAATCGGAGCGATGGCAGAGGCAACCCAGAGTCTCGAATTCGCCACCGGAGTGACCACTCCGTTGTTCCGATATCACCCGGCGGTGGTAGCCCAGGCCGCTGCGACGCTTGATCGGCTCTCTGGTGGACGATTCACACTGGGAGTCGGCACTGGCGAGAACATCAACGAGGGGCCCCTCGGTTACCAGTTCCCGAGGTATGCCGAGCGCAACGCCCGCATGTCCGAGGCGCTACAGATCATGAGACAGCTCCTCGACGGCGACAAGCTCACATTCGACGGCGATTACTACCGGACCGATCGGGCCCGGCTCTACTCGCCCCCACTCGGGCCGGTGCCGATCCTGATGGCGGCCGGGGGACCGAAGTCGGCCACTCTCGCCGGTCAACTCGCCCAGGGAGTGATCACATCGGTCAAAGACCCGGCCGAGACCATCGA
>JAZFTT010000099.1:0-2812 GCA_036446835.1 Acidimicrobiia bacterium | reverse complement strand
GACCTTGTCACCTCTCTGGAGCCGGGCTTCCTTGACTGTGGCTCCTGACTTGGTCCGCTCCGCCATTCGCACCGCGGTGTAGGTCACCCCTCCGACCTCGAAGTCGACCGCCACCCTGGCACGCACGGCGCCGGCGGATATGACGGGCTCCACCGCATTGCCCCCGAGACGGGGCACCCGCCCATACAGGGCAAAGATCATCGCGTCGACGAGACTCGACTTTCCCGACCCGGTGGGCCCGGACAGCGAGAAGAACTCGACGTCTTCCAGATCCAGCTCAACAGCAGATCGATAGGCGGAAAAGCCTTCGGCACGGACACGAAGCGGCCTCATATCGTCGCCTCGTCGAGGAATTCGGCGAATAGAGCCTCCATGAGGGGATCCTCAACGCCTTTCTCGGTGAGATACCGGTGAAACGCCTCCGTCGGCTTCAGTTTCTGACGTGACTCCGGTTCGCGTTTCGCCGGCTCTGTCGATTCGAGTACCACCTCTACGACTTCGGGAATGGCGGCGCGGACCTCGTCGGACAGCCCAACCCTTGCTTTCTCGACAAGTACGACCTTGACATAAGCGTTGGTCACATCGTCGGAATGAGCCAGGACCTCGTCGAGGGTCCCCCGAATCGTCTTCAGCCGCCGCCCCTCCGAGAGCGGAACCGCGGTGACCTTGGCCGGGAGCCCGGGCGAAGCCTCTACGAGAAGGACGCCCTTCTGGTCCGAGACCTCGCCGAAGTCGAGTTGGAGTGGGGAGCCCGAGTACCAGACGGCGCCGGAGTGCGGCATCTTCTGCTGACGATGGAGATGGCCAAGGGCGACGTAGGAGAGGTGGCCAGGGAACAAGCTCGACGGAATCGCGTATCCGAAGATGTGAGCCTGCCGCTCCCCACCCCCGGCGAACCCTCCATAGACGGTGAGATGGCTCACAAGGACATTCACCGTCTCGGCCGTCATGTCCGCGGTCAGACTCTCGACAATCCTCCGCAACCGATCCTCGAACAACCCGGCGTGCTGGTCGGGATCGGAGCCCATGATGTCCTCGGCCTTGACGATCCCACGCTGAGAGACGAATGGCAGAAGCGCCAGTTTCACCCCGATGTCCTCGAGTTCGATCGTCCCGCCATCGTGTGGCGAGCGGGGTGCCCCCACCACGATCACGCGACCCATCTCGAGCAGCGGCGCAACCGCATCCAGCCGGGCGGCGCTGTCGTGATTGCCGGCAACCACGACTACGGGTGAGACCTCGACCAGATCAAGCAACGCCCGCCATACGATCTCCTCCGACAGAGCGGTTGGCGACGAAGCGTCGAAGAGATCTCCGGCAACGACGGTGAGATCGACTTCGCTCGCGACCGCGATCTCGATCAGCTCTTCGAGAACCGCCCGGTGCTCCTCGGACCGATCCCGGCCCCGAATACGCCGGCCCACATGCCAGTCGGATGTGTGGAGGATTTTGACTGCCACGAGACCTACAGATCCTCGAACGGGTCGTCAGGCCCGGCATCACTGAGCACCGGAACCGCTTCAGAGGCACGCGTCGCCCATGCGGGAAACGGAAATTCGAGAACCAGTGGCACCGGCAACTGGGGCTGGGTGAGGATCATTGTTCCGGGCTTGAGGATCGTGGCGCGCTGACGATGAACGGAAGGGAGGAATCCGTATTCCTCTCTCGCTGCCTCCGCCGAGTCGAGCCGACCCACGACGCGTATCGAGGAGTTGGCGATGATCCTTCTCTCCACTTCGGAAGCCGTCTGTTGGGCTCCGATCAGGATCACTCCCAGCGACCGGCCTCTCTCCGCAATGTCGAGAAGGATCTCCTTGATCGGGCTGGTTCCCTCTCGTGGCGCGTACTTGTTCAATTCGTCAAGCACCACCAGGAGAAGCTCTTCGCTCTGACCGGCTCTCTCCTTCTCATCAAAGACCCTCCTCAAGGTGACACCGACGACAAACCGTTTGGCTCGATCGTTCAGGTTGTGCAGGTCGACGACGGTGACCTGGCTTTGATCGAGTTCGATGCGGTGACGTTGCGGGTCGGGGACATCGGAGCGGATCAGCCTGCCGAGATGACGCACCGACCCTTGCAGTCGCCGGACAAAGGCGTTGATAGTTCCTGTCCCGATGGCCGGACCGGCCCATTGATAGCGATGGTCTTCGGACTGAACCCGATCTGTGATGAGATCGGCCAGCTCCCTGAAGGTCCGCACCGCCACGCCGTCGATGACCGCTGCACCGCTGTCATCCGGCTCGGCGCGTCGAAGCTGCGCCATGACGTTGTAGACCACGGTGGTGTATTGGGCACGATCGTCCTCGGCGTCTGCGAACAGGAAAGGCAGGAGGTCCTGGGAACAGAACTCGTGGATGCTCCAGAAGAAGGAGGTGACATCGGATCGGGAGGCGACGTCGGCGGTTGCCTTCGGGTCGTCGAGACGGGGCGGAGCGAAGCCGGCGACCGACTCGAAAGGAGTCGATGGAAGCTCGAGGTTGGCATAGCGGACACGCGCTTCATCGTCGAGACGGGAGTTGACCCGGTCGAGATGGAGCAGGTCCTCCCCCTTGACATTGAAGACCAGGGCCTTGGTGTTGACAGCAGCCTTGCCCAACACCCCCGAGGTGAACAGCGAGTGCAAGAGGAAGGTCGCATAGCTCGTCTTGGTTGCCACGCCCGATATCCCCGAGATGTTGACGTGGGCGCCGCGCTCACCGTTGAGAAACTCGAGGTTGACCCAGAGGGGCTCACCGTTTCGAGCCGCCCCCACCGGGAACCTGCGCTCCATCTGGTCGAAGAACAGGGCACGCTCGCGCTCGTCACCTTCGGC
>JAZFTT010000098.1:0-2832 GCA_036446835.1 Acidimicrobiia bacterium | reverse complement strand
TAGAAGAACGATGGCTCTCCTACCCATTGAGTCCCCTTCGGTTGTCCCCTCGATTGCTCGCCGTCATTGCCGCGGCGACTGACTGAGGGCATCCTACCGGCGGGTCAAAACCCGCCCGACGTTTCAAGTCCTTTTCCACAGGTGGATTGTCGGACCTCTGCCCGGCACCCTTGAGGATTTCGAGTAGAAATCTCTGGTGCGAACGACCCACGCACCATAGCCAGAATGATGATTCTTCACGAGAGCTTCTTCCACGACTGTCGGACCGGTCTTCAGCGACGCCCGATTCCGCGTTCCTTGAGCTCTTTGAGAATGGCTTCG
Organism: Acidimicrobiia bacterium; assembly: GCA_036446835.1. Lineage (GTDB taxonomy): Bacteria > Actinomycetota > Acidimicrobiia > Spongiisociales > ZC4RG35 > SZUA-217. The sequence continues at coordinate 2,511 of JAZFTT010000098.1, read as the reverse complement.
AGGGAAGCGTCCACCGGCATCGGAGGACGTTCCTCGGCCTCGGCGCCGAACTCACGCTCGAACTCCCGAGGCTTGCGGGGACGCTTCCTGTCGGCGGTGTCCGACTTCTCCAAACGCTCCTTGTAGTCGGGCAGCGCCTGCTTGATGGAAAGCGAGACCCGGCGACGCTCGTCGTCTTTCTCGGTGATTTTGACCTTCACCGTCTGGCTGATTGACAGCTCCAACTCCGGTGACTCGACCCGATGCATGGCGATTTCGGAGACGTGGACAAGACCTTCGACACCATCGGCGACGGATACGAACGCTCCGAACGGCACGGTCTTGGTGACGGTGCCTTCAACGACGTCGCCTATCTCGTGCTCTGTGGCAAAGACATCCCAGGGGTCCTCTGTGGTCTGACGAATCGAGAGCGAGATGCGCTCACGGTCACGGTCCACCTCGAGCACCTTGATGTTGACCTTGTCTCCGACACTGACCAGTTCGCCCGGATGATTGACATGCTGCCACGACAGTTCGGACACATGAACGAGACCGTCCATGCCTCCCAGGTCGACAAACGCCCCGAAGTTGACCACAGACGAGACAGTGCCTTCCCGGACTTCGCCCTCGGAGAGGTTCTCCAAGAACTCGTTGCGCTCTTCGGCAAGGGCCTCTTCGAGATGGGCCCGGCGGGAGAGAACCACGTTGTTTCGGGCACGATCGAGCTCAATCACCTTGGCCGTGATCGGCTGGCCAATGAAGGGTTCGAGATCGCGGACACGTCTCAAGTCCACGAGGGACGCCGGGAGAAATCCGCGCAGACCGATGTCGACGATGAGTCCGCCCTTGACGACCTCGATGACGGTTCCTTCGACCGTGCCGTCCTCTTCTGAAATCTTCTGAATGCGGCCCCAGGCGCGCTCGTACATGGCGCGCTTCTTGGACAGGATCATTCGACCCTCGTCGTCCTCCATGTCGAGAACCACGGCCTCGACCCGCTCACCGATTTCTACGATGTCCTTGGGGTCGACGTTGTTTCGGATCGAAAGCTCTCGAGTGGGGATGAGACCCTCGGACTTGTAGCCAACATCGACCATGGCACCTTCGGCGTCGAAGCTGACGACGCTGCCTTCGACAATGTCACCCTCCTTGAACTTGAGAACGGTGATGTCGATGGCTCTCTCGAAATCGTCGCCGATGTCATCTGGCAGCTCACTCAGGTCCGGCGCCACCAGCGCCTCACGAATCTTGAAAGGTGCGGGCTTCGGTGCAGGCTCCTCATCCGGCTTTTCGTCCGCTGCCGGTTCATCAGTGGTCGCTTCGTCGACAGACTCATCTGCTGTCGGCTCTTCGGTTGCCTCTTCGTTGGCCGGAGCCTCGTTGGTGGGCTCTTCTGCAGCCGCCGTCTCCTCGACCTCGGTCTCGGCGACTGGCGTCTCGGGCGTCTGGGCTGTCTCCTCTTCGGGAGTGCTTACAGGCGCGGTTTCTAAATCGTTGGACATTTGTGGGTGGTTACCTCTCAGGGAAATACTCTGCCGACGCTAGGCCAGCAGGCAGTTGAAGTCTACGCAGCCGCCCGAGGTTTCGCCAAGTGATCAGGCCTTGACACTGGCCAGGTCCGGTCCCCACCCGACATCCACCTTCAGTGGCACATCCAGACCGGCCACCCCCTCCATGATTTCGACCACCAGTTTCTCGGCCAAAGCCGACTCGTCCTCGGGCACTTCGATGATCAACTCGTCGTGAATCTGAAGAAGTATCACCGAGGCCATCTTCTCCTCTCGAATCGCCGAATCCAGGTCGATCATTGCCTTCTTGATGATGTCGGCCGCCGTACCCTGAACGGGTGCGTTGAGCGCCATCCGCTCCCCCATCTGACGGATCCTGAAGTTGTCCGACTTCAACTCGGGCAGATAGCGCCTCCGCCCGAAGAGAGTGGTCGTGTAGCCGTCGTTGCGAGCGGCGGTGACCATCGAGGCCATGAACTCCTTGACGTGGTGGAACTGGGAAAAGTAGGCGTCGACGTGTTCCTGGGCCTCCTCGCGAGAGATCCCGAGACGGTCGGCAAGCCCGAAGGCCTCCATCCCGTAGAGCAAACCGAAGTTGATCATCTTGGCTGTGCGTCGCTGCTGCGTCGACACATCCTCTGTTGGCACATCCCAAACACGGGCCGCGGTAGCCGTGTGAATGTCCAGTCCGCTCTGGAACGCCTCGGTGAGAAAAGGGTCGCCGCTCATATGGGCCAACACCCTGAGCTCGATCTGGGAGTAGTCGGCAACTAGAAACAGGTTTCCTTCGCCGGCGATGAACGCTCGGCGAACCGTCTTGCCCAATTCCGATCGCACCGGGATGTTCTGCAGGTTCGGGCTATCAGAGGAGAGTCGACCGGTTGCCGCCGCCATCTGGTTGAACCTGGTGCGAATCCTTCCGTCGGGATCGATCAACGGCAGATAGCCCTCGACGTAGGTAGAGCGCAGTTTCTCCAACTCCCGATACTCGAGGAGGGCGTCGACGAGAGGATGGTCGAGCTTT
>JAZFTT010000097.1:0-2799 GCA_036446835.1 Acidimicrobiia bacterium | reverse complement strand
GGATGCCGTGATGGGTGCCGTCCCCGTTGCCAAGGCTGGTGTTGGTTCGGCGACCAACGATGTGACCCGCCAGGTGGCCGGAGCTATCGGTGTTGCTGTCATCGGTTCGGTGTTCAACTCGGCTTACCAAACCAACATGGGTTCTGCGGTCGCACAGCTGCCACCTGAAGCGGCGGAGGCTGCCAGCAACTCGATTGGCGCCGCCCTCCAAATCGCGACGCAGCTTCCCGGGCAGGCCGGAGAAGCGTTGGTAACGGCGGCTCGCCAGGGCTTCGTCGACGCTATGAGCGTTGCTATTTGGATTCCCGTCGTTGTCGCCTCCGTGGCAGCCTTGTTGGTCCTCCGTTTCCTGCCGCCGCAACACCTACCTGCTGCAGAGGAAACTGGAGCGGCGAGCTCCCCGGCATCAGCTAGTCAGGAGTCTGCATGAGTGATTGGAGCGAGAAGAGCCGGTCGAACCGGGTCGAAGCCAGGCAATCAAGTTTGACTGCTTGCTAAAACTGTCCATGTGAGGATCCTTTTTGCCACCGCAGAGCTGGCTCCCCTCGTGAAAGTCGGGGGTCTCGCCGATGCCTCAGCGGGCTTGGTTGGAGCACTCCGGGCCAAAGGGGTCGAAGTCGACATCGTGTTACCGGACTACACCGAGCTTTCCTTGGTATCGGCTGAACGCCAGGAGCTCGATGTTCCTCAGTGGGCCGGCCCGGCGACTGTTCGTCAGGGAATCCTCGGCGGGGTGGAGGTGTCGCTGATGGCCGTGCCGGGGATAGCCCGCCCACACCCCTATCTGGATGCCGACGGGCGAGCCTGGCCGGACAACGAGCAGAGATTTCTGGCGTTCTCGGCGGCGGTTGCAGCCTGGGCCACGATGACGTCACCCGACGTGATCCATTTGAACGACTGGCACACGGGAGCGACTCTGGGCTATTTCGACGACCCGCCACCTTCGGTTCTGACCATTCACAATCTGGCCTACCAGGGCGCCACCACTGGGGACTGGATCGAGACCTTCGTGCGACGCCCCGAAGCCTACGACCGGGGAGGTGAGACCAACCCCCTAGCCGGGGCCATCACACTCGCCGACTGGGTTATCACCGTGAGCCCAACGTTTGCGGCTGAGTCAATCCGGCCAGAGACAGGCTTTGGCCTGGGCGATCTGCTCGAAGCAAGAGGCGAAGAATTCTCTGGCATCCTCAACGGAATCGACACAGAAATTTGGAACCCGGCAACCGATCCCCATCTTGACCAGCACTACAACATCGATTCCATCGACAGAAAGCACGACGTTCGTCGGAGTCTCGTCGCCGAGCTCGGTTGGGAGCCGAACGTGGAGCCATTGATCGGCATGGTGACCCGCCTCACCGACCAGAAGGGTATCGACCTCGCTCTCGAGGCGACCTCGATTCTCGATGATGTCGGCGCCCGGATGGTGTTGCTCGGGTCAGGCGACCGCTCTCTCGCCAAAGCCGCCCGTCTTGTCGCCGATGAGCACGGGGACCGGTTCGCTTTCAGAGATGGGTACGACGAAGACCTGGCCCATCGCATATTCGGTGGCTCCGACCTCTACCTGATGCCCAGTCGTTTCGAGCCCTCTGGTCTCACCCAGATGCAGGCCATGCGATATGGGTCGATTCCCGTGGTGACCGACGTCGGCGGTCTTCATGACACGGTTACGGATGCCGATCGATATCCCACCGAAGGCAACGGCTTTGTCGCTGAGGATGTCAATGGTCCAGCGATCTGCGATGCACTGGAACGAGCTGTCAGTGGCTGGAGGACTCCGTCGCGGCGGGCCGAGATCATCCGTCGGGGGATGAGCCGTGATTGGTCCTGGGACGTTCCCGCCGATCTCTACATCGAGGTCTACCAGGAGATCACGTCGGCTCGTTGATTACATCCTGTTTGCCGATCACAACAACGCCACCATCGGAGACCTGGAACCTTGCTCGGTCACGTTCTGGATCGACTCCGATTGTCGAGCCCGGGGGCACGACCACGTTCTTGTCGATGATCGTATTGCGTATCAAGGATCCTCTTCCGATACGGACACCGTCGAGCACGATGCTTCGCTCGATTGTCGAACCCCCTTCGACGTTCACCCGTTTCGACAAGATGGAACTGTCAACACTCGATCCGGAGACGATCACACCGTTGCTCAGGATCGCGTCTTTCACAATGCCGGTCACTCCGGTCTCGGACACGATCTTGGCCGGCGGCGCGTTTTCGCTGGCGGTGTAAATGGGCCACTCCTCGTTGTAGAGGCTGAAAACCGGCTCGGGGTGGACCAGGTCCATGCTGGCCTCGTAGTAGGTGTCGATGGTCCCGACGTCCCGCCAATACCCACGGTCACTTCCGACCGACCCCGGCACATCGTTGTCCGCGAAGTCATAGACGTGAGCCACGCCGGCATCCACGGATTTCGGAATCAGGTCCCCACCGATGTCGTGGTTTGAATCCTCGTCGTCAGCATCGGCGTGGACCAGGTCGTAGAGAAATTCTGCGTCGAAGACGTAGTTGCCCATAGATGCCAGGATGACACTCGGATTGTCAGGTACCGGTCTGGGGTCTTCGGGCTTCTCCCGGAAGGCTTCGATCTGAGTCGTGACGCCCCTTTCGATGACACCGAACTGCGAAGCCTCCTCGATGGGCATCCGAATGGCTGCGACGGTCACCCCTGCCTTGGTCGCGACGTGTTGCTCCAGCATCTGGCTGGGATCCATCCGGTAGATGTGGTCGGCACCGAAGACAAAGACATGCTCGGGGCGCTCGTCACGAACGATGTTGAGATTCTGGAACACGGCG
>JAZFTT010000096.1:0-4178 GCA_036446835.1 Acidimicrobiia bacterium | reverse complement strand
GATTGTCCGCGTCGTATTCGCCGGGTGCCTTGTACCCGTAGCCTGACGACAGCGTGCTGGGATCCGGCTCGGGGGCCGGGATGCCGTCGGTTGCACCTTTGATTTCGATCAATTCGACATCGAATGTCACGTCGCTTGGGGCGGCTCCGGAGGTGCCGCAGGCGACAATTGTCATGGCACCGACCACTATCAGTGCGATGGATCGTCGGAGTTTCACGATGCTGTTCCTTTCTGTTTGGCCAAGCGTTGCGCTTGGCGGTGGAAGTTCCACAGAAACCGTATGACTCGAGCCGGTTGCTGCGGTAGGGGCTGTGGTGGAGTGTCTTTTCCACCGATGGTCGGGGGAGATTCCGACCTTGGTCTGATGCTCTCGGCCTTACAATGAAGTCAACCGAATCTGGTGGAGGCACCGGTGCACGTCCCCCTGCTCGAAAGGCTTAGTTTCACCAAGCAATTTGTTGTGTTGAGCTTCGCAATCCTCGTCCTTGGCATGGTCACCATTGGCATGTGGGTCTCCTCCGCCGTCGAGCAGGCAGTTGTCAACCGCACCGCCGGTGTGACAGCGCTCTATGTGGACAGCTTCGTGAGCCCCGTCGTGCAGGATCTATCGGAACAGGGCGCGCTATCGCCGGCCAAGAGAGCCGATTTGGATCGGCTGCTCACGGGCACACCTTTAGGTGAGCAGATCGTGGCTTTCAAGATCTGGTCGCCGGACGGTGAGATCATCTACAGCACCAACCCTGAGCTTGTTGGGCGCACGTTTGCGATGGACGGTCACCTGCTCGACGCTTTCAACGGACAGGTCGTATCAGAAATCAGCGACCTCAGCCAACAGGAGAACCAATACGAGCGGAGCAAGTGGGGAACCCTGATTGAGACCTATGCACCGGTGCGGAGTGAAGGATCAGGAGCTGTGTTCGCGGTTTCCGAGTTCTACGAACTGCCCGACCCTCTCGTAGGCGAGATTCGCAGCGCCCAGATCCGAGGCTGGCTGATTGTTGGCGTTGCCACTCTCGCCATGTACCTGCTTCTTAACGGGATGGTACGGCGAGCCAGCAGCACGATCCGGATGCAGAGATCCGAGCTCCTCGAGAACCTCGACGAGCTCCAAGGAGCCCTCGACGATAACCGGCGACTGCAATCTCGCGTGAGCAAGGCAGCGGCACGAACAACAACTCTCAACGAAAGGTTCCTAAGGCGGGTTTCGGCGGACATCCACGACGGACCCGCGCAGGACGTGTCGCTCGCTCTTCTTCGGATTGAAGGAATCGCCGAGGCCATGGAGGGCAATGGCCGCGGGAGCCTCGACGACATAGGGAGACTGCGTACCGCTCTCAGCTCGGCGCTGGCTGATCTGCGCACGATCAGCCTTGGCCTGCGGACGCCGAGCGTCGAAAACCTCACACCGTGTGAAGCGGCCCGGCGTGCGGTAACCGATTTCGAGCGCGTCTCGGGCGAGGCCGTTGTCTTCGACTGTGCCGGAGGCTCGGTCGCGGGATCTGAGCCGGTGAGTATTGCGGTCTTTCGGGTCGTTCAGGAGTCCTTGGCGAACAGCCACAAACATGCAGGTTTGGCGTCGAGGAAAGTCCAAGCAATAGCCACCGATTCTCAAGTGAAGGTCACGATCTCCGACAATGGATCAGGATTCGAGCCCGCAGAAGTCGCCAATGGCACAACGTTGGGTCTAGTCGGCATGCGGGAACGTGTGGAACTTCTCGGAGGCAGCTTCTCGGTTGAGAGCCGCTTCCAGGGGGGCACCGAGATTCAGGCTGTTCTTCCACTGACCTCGACGGTGGCGAGTGTCTGACCGCCTACGGGTCCTCGTCGCTGACGACCACCCGATCTTCCGCGAGGGCGTTGTCCATTCTCTGTCGTCGGAGGAGGACATCGAAATTGTCGGTGAGGCGGCAGACGGCGAGGAAGTAGTCAGTCTGACCGGGGAGTTAGTGCCTGATCTCGTAGTGTTGGATCTGGGGATGCCCAAAGGCGGAGGTATCGAAGCCACCCGCCGCATCGCGGCATCAATGCCGGCAACGGCCATCCTGATCCTCACCGTTTCCGAAGATCGGGATGATCTACTGGAAGTGCTAAAAGCCGGGGCCAGGGGGTATGTACTGAAAGGGGTAGCGGCACAAGGTCTCATCAACGCCGTCCGAGCTGTGGCAAGGGGGGAGGTATATGTCACCTCTGCTTTGGCTGGCAGCATTCTCCATGAGATGACCCGCGAAGAGACACTCGATCCGTTCGAGCGACTCACTCCTCGGGAACAAGACATCCTCGAATTGGTTGCCGAGGGCGGTACGAATCGGGAGATCGGCGAACAGCTCTATCTTGCTGAGAAGACTGTCAAGCACTACATGACCAACGTACTTCAGAAGCTGCACGTCCGTAGTCGGGTCGAAGCTGCCCTTCTTGCACAACGCCGCGAACTGGAGCGCAATTGATCCCGTGGAGAACGGTAGCCATGGGTCGGTTTCGGTTTGTGATCTTTGGCTTCTTGGTTGTTTGGTTCGGTGTTGCCTTCGGGGTGGATATGTTTCTTCAGCTTGGAGCTGCGGCGGATGACGATTTTCTACCTCTGGAGTGCGGCCGCAGGCTGATCGTCACGACCCCGAACCAAACGGCTCTTTCTGACCCGTTCACGGTGGTTTTAGTGCTTGACGAGGAGTGGCGCTCTCATTTTGGTGACCGAGCCGAGGTCGAGGCGCGTCTCATCGTTACCCGTGCCGTTGGTCATTATCGCAACTTGGGTATCCACGTTCTGCCGGTGCGGGTCGAATCGTGGGAGTCGCCTGACGACGTGACGTCGCTGCGCGACTTGCTAGGCGAGGTCGAATCCGAGGGGATGTTGGGAGATGAGGACGTGGTGATAGTACTCACCGGGCAGGGTGCGACAGGTGCGGCGGACGGATCGGCGGTGGTGGGGGGACGGCACGCAATCGTTCGGCACCATGTCGCTCATGGGCAGGACGAGTTCGTCCTCGCCCACGAGATCGGCCATATCTTTGGTGCTCATCATGGTTGCGATGTACCCGGTCTGGCAGGCCTGATGGCCGAGTCCGGTGTGGAGCAGCCGGTGCGCCTGTGCCCGTGCACACGGCGCGCCATCGAAACCAACGTACACCGGTTCCATGACTCCTGACCGCCTCGTGGTGCCATCGAGCCGACGACGCGTCCTCTGGATCCTTGCCACTGCCGTGGCAGTGGCGATCATCCCAGCGGGTGTGTTCGGATGGAGTGCCATCACCGAGGTGGGTGAACAGTTCCGCGCCGGTCGGGTCAGGGAGGCAGAACTGCTGGCCGCGCAAGTTGACCAATTTATCATCGACGCGTTCTTCGAACTCGAGCTTGCTGCCGCCGCTCTAGCACCAGGTTCCGGAGATGGTCTGGCTAAGCGCCTCGAGACTGAGCTTGACTCGCCCAGCCTTGACGAGGCGACACTGGCGACGCTCCTGTTCGACGAGGGCGGGGTGATTGTGGATACCAGACCCACTGCGCTCCTGATAGCACAGAGAGATGCGGTGCAGGGCCGTGAAGTCGCCTCGGTGGTTGCAGAATCGACGAGCTCCATCTCCTCGCCGTTCCGCCTCGCGGGCGGAAAGGAAGTGGTCACCGCACTTGGCGTTCCGATCTTCGCTTCTAACGGTGACAGGGTCGGGACGTTCGTGGGGCTGATCGATCTCAGTGGGCCGGTGATGGCGGGATTCGTAGAACCAGCAAGCAGGATCGGGGTCACCGGTCACGCCGACCTCGTCGATGATCGAGGTATTGTGCTGGCGTCGACCAACCCCACCCATGTGCTGGGCCCTGGCGACCATCCCGAGTTCTATGCTGAGGCCGTAGGGTTGCAGACCCCGGTGGTGCGCTCGGTACCGCATGATGCGGGAGACGATGTCGACTTGTCGACGACACATGTGATGGCCTGGGTACCGCTACGCAACGCGCCGTGGGCGGTCGCCCTCGGGGCCTCCGAATCCGAGACGATGGCCCCGGTCACCCAACTGCGCCACACTCTGGTCGCCACTGGCGTCGCGTCCCTAGTAGTGCTCCTGGGCGGCCTCGCCGTCGCCTTCCGTGTGTGGCCACTGACTCCAACGGGCGCCCCATCCTCACCTGACGAAGACGACCAAGCGGAACGGTCCCATCCCATGGGGAAAGAAGCGGAGGGCAATACCTCA
>JAZFTT010000095.1:0-9249 GCA_036446835.1 Acidimicrobiia bacterium | reverse complement strand
CGCACGGCCTCGGACCCGTACTCCTCGAGCAGAGGGGCCGGGGTCATCACGTTGCCCTTCGATTTGGACATCTTCTTTCTGTCCGGGTCGAGAATCCACCCGTTGATCGTGGCGCTGCGCCAGGGCAGCTTCGAATGCTCGTAATGACCGCGCACCACCGTCGCGAAGAGCCAGGTGCGGATGATGTCAGAACCCTGTGGGCGAATGTCCATGGGGTAGACCCTCTCGAAGAGATCGGGGTCATCGTCCCAATGACCGGCGATCTCGGGTGTCAGGGACGACGTGGCCCATGTGTCCATGATGTCGGGATCGCCGACGAAGCCACCGGGCCGGCCGCGTGAGGACTCGACATAGCCTTCGGGGACATCACTGCTCGGATCGATCGGCAGATCGGCCTCGCCCGGGATGAGCGGTCTGTCATAGACAACGCTGCCGCTGTCATCGATCTGATACCAAATCGGGATCGGCACACCGAAAAATCGCTGACGTGAGACCAGCCAATCCCCGTTCAACCCATCAACCCAGTGCTGATAACGGACCGCCATGAATTCGGGCACCCACTCCAGCTCGGCACCTCGGGCCAGCAGAGCCTTCCGCAGCTCGTTGTCGCGGCCACCGTTGCGGATGTACCACTGCCGGCTTGTCACGATTTCCAGCGGGCGCTCGCCCTTCTCATAGAACTTGACCTGATGGGTGATCTGTCTTGGCTCCCCCATCAGATCTCCGGATTCGGTGAGCAACTCGGCCATCTTCCGCCGCGCCTGGTTGGGGTAGAGGCCTGCAATCTCTCTGTAAACCTTCTCGCCACCACCGCTCAGCCAATCAGGAGTCTCCTCCTGAAACCGCCCGTTGTGCTGGATGACTGAACGTGTCGGCAGGTCCAACTCGCGCCACCATGTGACGTCGGTAGTGTCGCCGAAAGTGCAGATCATGGCCACACCCGTTCCCTTCTCGGGGTCGGCGAGCTCATGGGCAACCACCGGCACCTCGACACCGAACAGCGGCGAGGTGACTGTCGATCCGAACAGGTCCTGATAGCGATCGTCATCGGGGTGGGCCACCAGGGCAACACAGGAGCAGATCAACTCGGGCCGGCTGGTCTCGACATGAATCGAGCCACCATCCGGTTTGTGAAAGGCCACCTGGTGATAGGTCCCAGGTCTCTCCCTATCCTCCAGCTCGGCTTGGGCTACCGCCGATCTGAAGTCGACGTCCCAGAGAACCGGAGCCTCCTGGGCGTATGCCTCTCCGCGCGCCAGGTTGCGCAAGAACGCCTTCTGCGAAGTCCTCCGGCTGTGGTGGTCGATGGTCGCATAAGTCTGGGCCCAGTCGACGGACAGGCCAAGGGCTCGCCAAAGTCCTTCGAAGACCTTCTCGTCTTCAAGGGTGAGCACATGGCAGGCATCGACGAAGTTGCGACGACTGACCGGCATCGGCGGATCGTGGGGCTCGTCCGGCGGCTCGAAATCGGGGTCATACGGCAGAGATGGGTCACACTTGATTCCGTAGTAGTTCTGGACCCGACGCTCAGTGGGCAGACCGTTGTCGTCCCAGCCCATCGGGTAGAACACCTCTTTGCCGGCCATGCGTCGATAACGGGCGTGGGTGTCAGTCTGGACATACCCGAAAACCGATCCCATGTGCAGCGAACCCGACACGGTTGGCGGCGGGGTGTCGATGGAGAAGATCTCATCGCGGGTCTTGGATCGATCGAAGCGGTAGGTGCCGTCGGTCTCCCATCGGGCGTCCCACTTCGCCTCGAGACCTTCGAGCCCTGGTTTCTGCGGGATGTTTCGAGTCATTGGGGACGGAAGCGTAATTGGGGAAGGGCACCTACATGTTCCGCCGGTACTGGCCGCCTACTTCGTACAGGGCGCGACTCATTTGGCCCAGCGAGGCGACCTTTGCCGTCTCCATCAACTGATGAAAGATGTTCTCACCGTGGACTGCTGTCTGCTGGAGGTCGGCGAGAGCCGGTTGCGCAGCTTCTTGATTCCGATCCTGGAACGCCCTCGAGTTGGCTATCTGACGGGTCTTGTCGTCGTCTGTGGATCGAATCAGTTCCCTTGGCATCTCGAACGGCGATCCCTCCCTGGAGAGAAAGGTGTTGACCCCGACGATTGGATAGTCGCCCGACTCCTTTTGCTGCTCGTAGTAGAGCGACTCCTCCTGAATCTTGGTTCGCTGGTACTGCCGCTCCATCGCCCCCAGTACTCCCCCACGACTGTCGAGCCGCTCGAACTCGATGAGGATTGCTTCCTCGACGAGATCGGTGAGCTCGGTGATGATGAAACTTCCCTGGAGCGGGTTCTCGTTCTTTGCCAATCCGAGTTCCTTGCTGATTATGAGCTGAATGGCCAGGGCCCGACGCACCGATTCCTCGGTCGGCGTGGTAATTGCCTCGTCGTATGCGTTGGTGTGAAGGCTGTTGGCGTTGTCGTACAGCGCGTAGAGCGCCTGAAGGGTGGTGCGGATGTCGTTGAAGCTGATCTCCTGGGCGTGTAGAGATCGTCCGGAAGTCTGAATGTGATACTTGAGTTTCTGGGATCCTTCATCACCGCCGTACTTGTCCCGGATCGCCTTGGCCCATATCCGACGGGCAACCCTGCCGATCACCGCGTACTCGGCGTCGACGCCATTTGAGAAGAAGAAGGAGAGATTGGGTGCGAACTCGTCGATGTCCATGCCCATGGCCAGATAGTTCTCCACAAATGTGAAGCCGTTCGCCAGAGTGAAGGCGAGTTGAGTGATGGGGTTGGCTCCTGCTTCGGCCATGTGATATCCGCTGATAGAAACCGAGTAGAAGTTGCGAACATCGTTGGTCACGAAATACTGCTGGATATCTCCCATCATCCTCAGGGCGAATTCGGTGGAGAAGATGCAGGTGTTCTGAGCCTGATCTTCCTTGAGAATGTCGGCCTGCACGGTTCCGCGGACACGTGTCAGCGTCCGGGCCTTGATCTCCTCATAGACCTCCACAGGCAACACCTGATCGCCGGTGACACCGAGAAGCCGCAGACCCAGGCCCTCGTTGCCCTCTGGAAGGTCACCGTCATATACGGGACGGGGAAGCTCCCCATAGATCTCGTCGATTGTTGATTCTGTTTCCGCCCACAGGTTGTTTTCGCTGATGTACAGCTCGCAGGCCTGGTCGATGGCGGCGTTCATGAAGAACGCCAGGATCATCGGGGCAGGCCCGTTGATGGTCATTGACACCGAGGTTGTCGGATCGGAAAGGTCAAAACCCGAGTAGAGCTTCTTGGCGTCATCGAGAGTGGAAATCGACACTCCCGAATTGCCGACCTTGCCATAGACGTCGGGGCGTTCGTCGGGGTCCTCTCCGTAAAGGGTCACCGAGTCGAAAGCCGTTGAGAGTCGTTTTGCCGGCATCCCGGCGGCGACATAGTGGAATCGGGCGTTGGTCTGCTCGGGAGGGCCTTCACCGGCGAACATCCGAGTCGGATCCTCCTCTTCCCTCTTGAACGGGAAGACTCCGGCCGCGTAGGGGAACTCGCCCGGGACGTTCTCCTGGAGCAACCACTCGAGTCGGTCACCCCACGACCGATATCGGGGCAAAGCGACCTTCGGAACCCGAATGTGCGCCAGCGTCTCATGATGAAGCGGAACCCGAATCTCGGCGCCTCGCACGTAATAGACGATTTCCTCACCCGAGTACTCGGCGACCATCCCGTCCCAACGGTCCAGCGAGCGGAGATTCTCCGGATCCATCTCGGCCGTGACCGCTGCGACGTCCTCGGCGAGATCGACCGACGTCAGATCTGCCGCACCTTGAAGCCGGTAGAGACGGTCGGCGGCCGAAGCCTGACGAACCGCCCAATCGTTGTACCGACGCACCGTCTCGACGATTTCGGCGAGGTACCTAGCACGGTGTGGTGGAACGACATGGCGTTTGGATTCGTCGACAATCGGCAGGTCGAGGGATGACTCCAGCGGAACACCTCGTGCCGCCAGGGATGCGATAAAGGCGTGGTAGAACCGGTTTGTTCCCGGGTCGTTGAAGTCGGAAGCAACGGTTAGGTAAATGGGCAGATGCTCGTCTTCGGAGTCAAAGGCGAGATGGTTGCGTTTGTATTGCTTTCGAACGTCACGAAGCGCATCGAGCGCGCCCTGCTTGTCGGCCTTGTTGATTGCCACCAGGTCGGCGAAGTCGAGCATGTCGATCTTCTCGAGTTGGGTTGCGGCCCCATACTCCGGCGTCATCACATACATCGTCAGGTCGGAGTAGTCGACTATCTCGGTGTCCGATTGCCCGATCCCCGACGTCTCCAGGATCACCAGGTCATAACCGGCGGCCTTGACCACGTTGAGCGCCTGGTGAACGTGTGGCGATAGCGCGAGATTGGCCTGCCGGGTGGCCAGGGACCGCATGTAGACGCGGGGGTGTGGCAGGGAGTTCATCCGGATTCTGTCGCCAAGCAGGGCACCTCCCGACTTTCGCTTCGACGGGTCGACGGAGATGATCGCCAGGCGAAGATCGGGAAAGTCTGCCAAGAATCTGCGGATGAGCTCATCGATGAGACTTGACTTGCCCGATCCGCCGGTGCCGGTGATCCCGACCACCGGTGCGTTCGACTTGGCGGCCTTTGCCTCTACCTCCTCGAAGATGTCGGCGTACTTGTCACCGTAGTTCTCCGCCGCCGAGATGAGACCCGCGACTGAGGATCGGTTGTCGACCGAAAGCTGAGAAAGTGCAAAATCATCGGCCAACTGGCCGGTGGCGAAATCCGAGCTCGCCAGCATGTCCTCGACCATCCCGACCAGCCCCAACCTGCGCCCATCGTCGGGTGAGTAGATGCGGGTTATCCCGTACGCTGCCAACTCCTCTCCCTCGGCCGGAAGGATCGTGCCGCCGCCGCCTCCAAAGATCCGGATATGTTTGGCGCCCCGCTCCACCAGGAGGTCTCTCAAGTAACGGTAGAACTCCATATGACCGCCCTGATAGGAGGTCACCGATATGGCATGAGCGTCCTCATCGATGGCGGCCTCGACGATGTCCAGCCCGCTCCGGTTGTGCCCGAGATGAATCACTTCGGCACCCGACGATTGAAGGATGCGTCGGAAGATGTTGATCGACGCATCGTGACCGTCGAAAAGGGTGGTGGCAGTGACGAATCGGACCTTGTTGGTCAGACTCGAGCCGTTGTCCGATAGTTCCGTCATAGCTCCTGGTCAAGGGACTAGTACAACTGTACTTGCGAATTGGACATTCTTCTCTGTTCCACTTGTGGAAAAGTCCGCTACATTGATGGTGGGATGGCTCAATTTACCGGACGGTTGCAGGGGACGAACTTGGATCCCACCTCGGTTCTGATCGATATCAACGATGGGCGCTTCCGCGTGTCGGCCGGTCGCATGCAGATCGGGTCCTGGCCGATTGAGAAGATCAGCACCGAGAGAACCTCGATATACCGCTTCGACCTCAACATCGATGGAGACCGTTTCGATTTCACACCGGAGGACCCATCGGCATTCTCCGACGCAGTTGGGGCCGTGGTCGACCTCACTGAACCCGTGGGTCGATTCGGTCTCAAAGCAAGGATCGAGCGGGCAGCCAGCGGCTGACCAGCCGCCGATCGCTGCCAAGAGGACGTCATGGTCCGAAGTCTGATAAAACGCGGCGCTATCGCCGGAACCATGATCGTGGGCCTCGAAACTGCCTACGCTCTGCTGCGACCCTCTCCTTTCCAGCCCGAGTTCGACCCATCCGGAGAGTTTGGCGACCCTCGCCACCCCGACCTTCGCGTGGCGGTGCTCGGTGACTCTTCGGTCACGGCCCCGGGGGTCGCCGGCCCGGACGAGATTTGGGTCACCATCATCTGCGATCGCCTCTCCGAAGATCGACATGTGATCCTTCAGTCATTCGCCATCGGCGGATCGTGTGCAGCCGACCTGATCAAAGAACAGATGCACGCAGCCATCGACTTCGGCCCCGACATCATTTTTGTGTCGGTCGGCGCGAATGACGCCATCAAAGGGGTGCCCAGACGGCAATTCGAGGAAAATCTGGACCATCTGATCGGTGCTCTTGTCGAGACAGGAGCCGTGATTATCCAAAGCGGGGTGGGAGATCTGGGATCGATACCCCGGCTGTACCCGCCACTGAGCAACATGATCTCTGCCAGGGCGCACGGATTCGACCAGGCACACTGGAGAATTGCGGAGAGACATGGGACGACTGTTGTCCACCAGCGCAGCGACAACAGTGGCCCGTGGTACAAGGACCGCAGATTGTGGTCCGCCGACCTATTCCATGTGAGTGCGGCCGGTCATGCTCGGTGGGCAGAGACCATCTGGAGGACAGTCGCACCTCTCATTCCCGAGTCGAATGGATCGCGCTGAAGCTCTCTTCCGTCTTGGCTCCGCCAGGGTCGGACATCTCGTCACGGTGCGCCCAAGTGGAAAACCACACATCGTCCCCGTGACTCACGCCCTGGTCGAGAACTCCTTGGTCACGATGATCGACCACAAACCCAAGACCACCGATCGTCTCCAACGACTGATCAACATCGAGGCCAATCCCACCGCCATCCTGATGGCTGACCACTACTCGGAGGACTGGACAGCGTTGTGGTGGGTCCGGGTTGACGGAGAGGCATCGATTCACGACGGAGATCGAATCTGGGAGGAGTCGGCGGCCGCACTGAGTGCCAAGTACCGCCAATACGACGAGAACCCTCCCAGCGGGCCGGCGGTGGTCATTTCGATCGACAGGGTCACGTCGTGGGAGAGCACTCCCTGACTCCAGCTTCGGTAGCCAGCCAATCAACACGCTGGTCATGGTCGTAGACCGGAACCGACTCGATGATCTTGAGATCGGTTGCAACGCCGACAGCGACGGCATCTGACCTCCGTTCTGCCAGCAATCGGTCGTAATAGCCGGCCCCTCTCCCCACTCGTGCCCCGGTCCCGTCGAAAGCGATCCCCGGCACCAGAAAAACGTCGATTTCGTGAGTTGGTGTCACCGTGCCCTGCTGTTTCGGTTGCTCCATTCCAAATCGATGAATCTCCCTGGGCACGTCGCGGTCCCGAAAAGTCAATGCGCCGTCGCCCTCGACCCGGGGAAGAACCCAGCGCCATCCCGGAAGCCCCTCGAACAGAGAGGTGACGTCAACCTCATCGGGGAGCGCCAGATAGGCCGCGGCCGTCCCGGGCAATCTCGGTGACAGCCAGGCGAATAGTCCGGAAACAACGAGAACTCCGACAGCAGGGTCAACGGCAGCATGACCTTTGGCGCGGTCTCGAATCTGATCCTTATCCATGGTGTC
Organism: Acidimicrobiia bacterium; assembly: GCA_036446835.1. Taxonomy (GTDB): domain Bacteria; phylum Actinomycetota; class Acidimicrobiia; order Spongiisociales; family ZC4RG35; genus SZUA-217. The sequence continues at coordinate 1,963 of JAZFTT010000095.1, read as the reverse complement.
AGGGTAAATGCTGCACAACTACGCTCGTCTCTCATGCGTTGGCTCATCATCGGATTCAGGACTGCGGCGACGTGGATCGCCGGCGTTGCAATGACGATCATCTGCGCGGTGCTGGTCCTGATCACGGCATTCGTCAAAGACACCTCACCCCTGATCGAGAAGATCATCCGCTTGTGGTGCCGGACCTGGATCGTGGCGGGCGGAGCAAAGCTCACGATCGAAGGTCAGTCCCACATCGACCCCAGCCGCTCGTACGTGGTTGTGGCCAACCACCTCTCGACGCTCGACATCATGGCCGCCTTTCTGGCGATCAGGTTGCCGATACGTTTTCTGGCAAAAACCGAGCTCTTCAGAATCCCACTATTTGCCCAGGGCATGCGCGCGGTCGGAATGGTCGAGGTGGACCGCGAGGCAAGGGGGGCCGTGCACGCGACGGTCAATCGCCAGGCCAAGGAACTCATTGCCAAGAAACGAAGCTTGATCATCTACCCCGAGGGGACCCGACCTCGCAACGGTGTCATGAAACGCTTCAAGAAAGGTGCGTTCACCATGGCAATCGCCAGTCAACTCCCGGTTCTGCCGATGTCGATCCATGGCAGCTATGAGGCGTTTCCACCAGGCAAGCCGTGGGTGTACGGCGGCCCGATCCACATCATCATCGACCCACCGATCGAGACTGTCGGTCTGGATCACTCCGACACCGGCGACCTCCGCGACCAGGCCTACAGAATAATCGCTGACCGTGTCACCGCTATGGGCGGCAAGGTCGCCTAGGACGCTTTGCTAGGTGCTCTGGCGCGTCGTCTTGATCACTGGCGCAAGAAATGAAGGACATGACTAGTCATAGACCCCCGCCAGAAACGCTTTTCCCTCCGACACCACACACAGAAACGCACCCACCGAAGTAACCAGTTGATAACGATCGGCGTCGCGCTCTCCAGCCCACCATCGTCCACTGAGCCGCCAGGGCCCACTCCAGGTGAGAACCGGCTCCCAGCGCGACCCGAGACGGATCCGGCTCGGCATACCATCATCCCACTCCACGTCGATCGGCTGGAGACGAGGTGGGACCAACGCCGGACTAGGTGAAGGAGTGGCCCCCGGCCATGGCAGATCGGGATCTCTCTCCCTCTCGACCTCTGGCTCGCCCCACCGTGACCAGGCCACCCTCTCTCCCGGCATCCGGCCGCCCTGGGCACGCCCCTGAAGAACCCGATCGGGTCCGAGCAGGGCCTGGGCTCGGGCCAACGCCCGGTCTACTTCGATGCCTGAGGACTCGTCGATTGCCATCCCCAACTGTCTCCCTTCTCCTGACAGATCGGTCGGAGTGATACTCAACCCCACAATCCCGCCGGGAACACCGGCCGTCTCCACCCAGGCTCGCAACTGCCACCACACCCGATCGGTCAGGGCCTTCTCGGTAAAGGGATCGGCAGAGCGCCAGATCCGCTCACGAGTGGGTCCGAACGCGGCTTCGGCTGTGACAAGAACCGTATGTGGCGCCACCCCGGCAGCACGTAGCCCTTTCAATAACCGCTCGGCCAGGTTTCGACCTGCAAAGGCCACGGCGTCGAGACTCTCCAGGGGCTCCTCGAAGGCAATCTGCACCCCGAGTTCAGGAGGAATCTCTCGGGGGTTGACGGGACGGTCCTCTCCGGTGGAAAGACGGTGAGCCAACACCCCCGGGTTCCCGAACCGGGAGGCCAGCGTATCCCTGGGTAACCTCGCCAGATCTCCAAGGGTGGATATGCCCAACCACCGGAAGGTATCGATCATCTCCTCACCGCCCATCGTCTCCCGAAGGGTGGAGAGGTCGAGTCGGGAGAGGAACCCGATCGTGTCGGTAACCACATGCGGTTCGTCACTGGTGGCGGTGGCAGCCGCCCAACGGGCTGCGAATGGACCGTCGGCTATCCCGACAAGAGCCTCCCCACCCCTCCGGTCAGCGGTGAGACCGTCGAGG
>JAZFTT010000094.1:0-10476 GCA_036446835.1 Acidimicrobiia bacterium | reverse complement strand
GTCGCCTGGTACGAGCCGGGCTCGGTCGGCTACCTTTCTATCTTCGCCAAAGAGGTAACCGGATGGACATCAAGCCCCTGATCACAGCCGAGCAAATCGATGACAAGCTCAGGGAGATAGGTCAGCAGATCACTGAGGACTATGCCGGCAAGGAGGTCTTGCTGGTTGGAGTGCTCCGTGGGGCGTTCATGGTGATGGCCGACCTGGCCCGCCACATAGACCTGCCCTGCGAGTTCGACTTCATGGCCGTCTCCTCGTACGGGGCGTCGACGCAGACGTCGGGTGTGGTGAGGATCCTCAAGGATCTCGATGAGGAGATCGAAGGGCGCCATGTCCTCATCGTCGAGGACATCATCGACTCCGGTCTGACCTTGAACTACTTGATGAAGAGTCTCCGGGTGCGCCGACCCGAATCTCTGGAGATCGCCACGCTTCTTCTCAAGGAGGGGATTCAGAGGGTTCCCTTGGACGTGAAGTACACCGCCTTCACCATCGGTCCGGAATTCGTAGTCGGATACGGGCTTGACTACGCGGGCAAGTATCGAAACCTCCCCTATATCGGTGTCATGGGGGAGGACTTGTAGGAGGGTGGGGTTCGACTATTCGCTGCTCGGGCGTAGCATTGATACTCACCGCTCCCCCTATTTGAGGTTTTTGTGAACAAGACTCTCCGAACTCTGGTGATCTACGGCATGTCGATCATCCTCGTCGCCATCCTCTTCTCGTGGTGGTTCGATCAGGTGTCAGGACCCGAAGAGATCCCCATTTCCCAATTCGTGGAGAATGTCGAGGACGGCACTTACGGCGAGATCACCCTTCTTGGACGCTCCCGCCAAGCCGGAGGCCGAACGACCGATAGCGTCGCCGAAGAGGGCGCCTTCGACCATATAGCCAACTACCCAGAAGGCTTTGAGGAGCAGTTGACGGCCACCATCGAGGAGTCGGGCACACCGTGGTCCACCGACCCGGAGCCTCCCGGTTTCTGGGAGGTTCTCATCAGCTTCCTCCCCTGGCTCTTCCTGCTCGGCTTCATGGTCTTCATCTTCATGCAGATGCAAGGCGGCGGTAACCGCGTCATGCAGTTCGGCAAGTCCAAGGCGAAGCTGGTCACCAAGGACCAGCCCAAAGTCACATTTGACGATGTTGCCGGGCTTCTCGAGGCGAAAGAGGAGCTGGAGGAGATCAAGGACTTCCTCGCCAACCCGGACCGCTATCGGCAGATGGGCGCCAAAATTCCCAAAGGAGTTCTTCTCTTCGGACCTCCAGGTACCGGCAAAACCCTGCTTGCCAGGGCTGTGGCCGGCGAAGCCGGAGTCCCATTCATGGCGATATCGGGCTCAGAGTTCGTCGAGATGTTCGTGGGTGTCGGTGCCGCACGAGTTCGGGATTTGTTCGAGCAGGCCAAGCAGGTCGCTCCGGCGATTGTCTTCATTGACGAAATCGATGCAGTCGGTCGTCACCGAGGTGCCGGTCTTGGCGGTGGTCACGACGAGAGGGAGCAGACGCTCAACCAACTGCTGGTCGAGCTCGATGGCTTCGAAGGCAACAGCGGTGTGATCGTCATGGCTGCCACCAACCGGCCTGACATCCTCGACCCGGCACTTCTCCGCCCTGGTCGGTTCGACCGCCAGATTGCCGTCGACGCCCCCGATATCGAAGGGCGGGCAGCGATTTTGGCTGTCCATGCCAAGGGCAAGCCTCTGGTAGACGAGATTGATCTCGAGGTTCTGGCTCGTCGCACCCCGGGGTTTCCCGGGGCCGACCTGGCCACCCTGATCAACGAGGCGGCGTTGCTGGCTGCCAGACATCATTTGAAAGAAATCACCATGGTCGAACTGGAAGAGGCCATCGATCGTGTCATCGCGGGCCCCGAACGGAAGTCAAAGGTGATGAGCGATGATGAGAGAAAGATCATTGCCTACCACGAGACCGGACACGCTCTTGTCGGATTTGCCCTTCCCAACTCTGATCCTGTTCACAAGGTGACAATCGTCGCCAGAGGTCGGTCGCTTGGCCACACTCTGGCTCTCCCAACACACGACAAATTCCTGTCGCGGCGGAGTGAACTGGTAGATCAATTGGCGATGCTGCTTGGTGGACGGACCGCTGAGGAGATCATCTTCGCCGACCCGACGTCGGGTGCTGCCAATGACATCGAGAAGGCCACAACCATCGCCCGGCGCATGGTCATGGAGTACGGCATGAGCGACGAGCTGGGCCCAATGCAGTACGGGAAACCTGCCGGCGAGGTCTTCCTCGGACGTGACTATGCCCGACAGCAGGATTACTCAGACCAGGTCGCAGCGTTTATCGATGAAGCGGTCAGGAACCTGATCACCGCGGCGCACGACGAAGCCCAGAGCATCCTGGAGCGACATTCCGATGCCATGGAGCGAATGGTGGAGGCTCTGATCGAGACCGAGACGGTCGGCCGTGATGAAGTGGCAGAACTATTCAAGGACGTTCCCAAGTGGGAGCACGATTCGATGGGCTCGCTTCGCATCAAGTACCCGGACAACCCGGTCTTGCCCCAGGAGCAAGAGCAGATAGCCGCTGCCAAGGAGGTCGAGGAGGAGCCTGAGGAGGTCACCGAATCCCTCAAACTGGATCGCAAGCTGCCCCATACCGGTGGGCGTCCGGCCGAGGCTTAATCCCCCCCAACACAAATACGATGACGTTTCGACGGACAGATGACCCCGCTCGCGGCGTCCTCGTCCTCCACGCACCGCACCGGGTGCGCCTTCGTACTGCGTCCTTGCGAGGCGACGCCCTTGTCTCGCCGAAACATGCGACCGTACTTATGTTGGAGAGCACTTAGATTCTTCGAATCGTCAGATCACCTGACACCAGTTTGGCCTTGATGGTCATTTGACGTTCGCTGGGGGGCGAGTCCGATACAGGCTGCGGAAGCTTCAGCTTGCCGGACAGGAGCGTTGCGTCCAGATCGAGTCGGGTTCCGGTGGGAACTCCGATGATGGCCGTCCCCGACATGGATTTGAAGACCGCCCGTCTTCCGGTGAATCGCTCAATCGTGATGTCGCCGGATGCCGTCGAAGCATTGACTGTTCCAGTGCTGACGTCCATGTGGATGTCGCCTGAAGCCGCCGCGAAGCTGGCCTTCCCCGGACATTCGCCGACCCTGGCGTCTCCGGAGGCACTGTTGATCTTGATGTCACCAGTGACCGTTCCGACGCTCGCATCTCCGCTGGCCGTCTTGATCGTCGCGCTTTCGGCTTGACCGATCTCGATCTCACCGGAGGCGGTTTTCGCCTCGACCCTCCCCAAAGGTCCTGAGCATTCGATCTTCGCCGAGGCGGCCCCGATTGTGACATCGGCCCCTTCCGGGACCTCGATGACAACGTTGGAATGGCCGCGAGTCGACCATCTCGTTTTGTTGTCGGAGAAGACGTAAACGAGGTCGCCTCGCTGCTCGACTACGAACCCAGGGTCATCGGTGTCGACTTCGACACTGATCGTCCTGTCGCTACCGGTACTCACCTCGACGCGACCTGAGTGGATGTGAACGTCGATCCCCGCGCCGCGGCCGACGTCGAATTCGTGCTCGATCACAGCTCAATCGTGGCGCGGTGTCGGGTTGCGCCGCCCTTGGTGGTCCGAGTCTGAGACTTGAGGGTGTCGATGACGAAGGTGTTCACAGAATCCCCCGAAGTGGATGCTGCATCGGCAACCAGATCTTTGAGATATCCGGGGAGTCTGATTGTGATGCGAGCCTCGTCGATGTCACCGTCCGATGGCGGGGGCGCGGGCATTCCTGTCGGGTCATCCACGACGGCCAACTCAGGGTCACCGTCTACGAGTCGTATGTCCACATTTTGGGTTGCCAGTTGACTGGAGATCTCGGTGGCCGCCATCGCCACAACATCCATGAGAGTCTGACGGATTGCCGGTTGAAGAGCCGCCATCAATTGGGCTCCTGCGTCGGCGACTTCGGGCCCGGCAACGCGGAGTTGTGTCTCGACGGCGTTCTCGAGACCGGCGACGGCTAGCGAGAGTTGCATTTCAGCGAACTCTCCACGTGTCCCGGCGGATCCGCTGATCGAGGATTGCTTCAACTGAACTCAGGGTGGTTACGAAAAACATGGTTTCTCCTTGGATCGGTGGCTCTGATGACAAGATGATGTCATAGTGATGTCACTATACCGCCACAATGATGTCGGTGTCGACCCCTCATTCTCGATTTTGAGGAAATAGCCCCACAACCGGCGTAGGTTCAATACAACGATGACAGAAATAGATCAGGGGCGAATCGAGAAGGCAGTTCGGGAGATCCTCGAGGCGGTAGGGGAGGATCCTATGCGTGAGGGTCTCATCGAGACACCCGAGCGAGTGGCCCGTTTCTATGCCGAAGTGTTCAAGGGTCTTCACGAGGACCCAGGCGAGGTTGTCGACGCCTTCTTCGGAGAGGAGCACTATCAGGAGATAGTCATGGTGAAAGAGATTCCTTTCTACTCCATGTGCGAGCACCACCTCGTCCCGTTCCATGGAGAGGCTCATGTTGCCTATCTTCCCGATGGCCGGGTCACCGGGTTGTCCAAGCTCGCACGACTCGTTGACGGGTTCGCCCATCGTCCCCAAATGCAGGAGAGATTGACCGCCCAGGTGGCGGACTGTCTTCAAGAGCGGCTCGACCCGCTTGGGGTGCTTGTTGTTGTCGAAGCCGAGCATCTCTGCATGTCGATGCGGGGAGTCAAGAAGCCCGGATCAGTCACCGTCACATCTGCCGTGAGGGGTCTCATGCAGACCAACGCGGCAACCCGTGCCGAGGCGATGTCGCTTTTGTTCGGCACAGGGTGATTTCTTGCCAGTCTCCCCGCGTCGGTGGCGGCTGAGGACGACAGAGCTGGATCTGTCCCGGGGTGTCTTGATGGGTGTTCTCAACGTGACACCGGACTCCTTCTCCGACGGCGGTTTGCACCTGGACCCCGAAGACGCCGTCAAACACGGGCTGGCCATGGTGAAACAGGGCGCAGAAGTCATCGATGTCGGTGGCGAATCAACCCGGGCAGGCTCAGAACCCGTCCTCGAGCGGGTGGAGATGGATCGTGTTCTTCCGGTGGTTGAAAGGCTATCGGATGAAGGAGTCACGGTGAGTATCGATACCTCAAAGCCGGCGGTGGCCGAGTCGGCCTTTTCCCGAGGTGCCGAAATCCTGAACGACGTAACAGCATGTCGTGAACCCGGCATGGCTGAATTGGTGGCCGAGGTGGGGTGTGGCGTCGTGTTGATGCACATGTCCGGGACGCCTGAAGACATGCATCTCGATCCAAGATATGACGACGTGGTCGCAGAGGTCGAGGAGTTTCTCGTCGAGAGAATGAAGTTGGTGATCGCAGCGGGTGTCAGCCCCTCATCGATTGTGGTTGATCCGGGGATCGGGTTCGGCAAGACGGTTGATCACAACCTCAGCCTGATCAACGGCTTGGAGGCGTTGACGCGCCATGCCCCTGTCGTCCTGGGAGCCTCACGCAAGAGATTTCTCGGCACGATCACCGGTGCAAGCTCTCTGCCCGATCGAGACCTGGCGACCGCGGTTACCACGACTGTCGGTTTCTTGAACGGCGCCAGGGTTTTTCGCGTCCACGATGTCGCCGGCTCCAGGCAGGCACTGGCTCTGGCTGCCGCTATCGTGGCGGCTCAGTAATGGGACGAATGGTCGCTGGGCTAAAGCCCCGGGGTTTCACCTGGGTCATCAATGATCGCCTCGCCGTATCAGATCGTGTTGGTGGATCCGGATTCCAACATCGAAGGGTGCGGCGCGAGGAAGAGATTGCCTGGCTGGTGGAAGAGGCCAATGTCAACACGATCGTCTCAATGCTTCCTGGGAACCAGAATCTGGCTGCATACCGCCAGGCGGGGATCGCCACCTACTCCGTTCCCGTCAGCGCCCCAATCGAGGAGGACGATGTAGCGAGATTCTTCGCCACTCTCGACAAGGCTCTGGCTCGCGGTCACGCCAGGGTGCTCGTTCATCGAGAGGTCATCGACGACACCATGGGTGGTTTGCTCGGCGGTTATCTCGTCTCCTCGGAGCTTGTGAGCGATCCGATTCTCGCGCTTGCCGTGATTCAGGAGATTCTGGGTCGAGCGCTCGGTCCCGAGGGCCGATCCCTCATTCCCGCCGTCGCTTCGTGACAGATCGGATAGACCTCAGAGGAATCGAGGTTTACGCCAAGCACGGGGTCCTCGAGTCTGAGCAGGAGCGTGCCCAGGTCTTCCGAATCGACTTGACGGTGTTTCTCGATCTCAGCGGGTCCGGCAAATCAGATTCGTTGACGGACACCGTTGACTATGGGGTGATGGCGAACGAGGTCAGGGAGGTTGTCGGAGGAGAGTCTCACGCCTTGATCGAGAAGGTGGCAACTCGGGTTGCCGAGACAATCCTTGCCCACCCAGAGGTACTGCGAGCCCGGGTCACCATTCACAAGCCCGAGGCGCCGATCGACGCTGCTGTCGACGATGTGTCGGTGACCATTGACAGAAGCCGGTGACCCGGTACGCCATTGCACTCGGCTCCAATCTCGGTGATCGCCTCGCCCATCTGCGTTTCGCATTAGAGGGTCTTGGCGAGCTCGGTTGGGTCGGCGCCGTATCCAGTCTGTATGAGTCGGTCCCGGTCGGTGGCCCGGCACAAGATCCGTTCTTGAATGCAGTCGTTATTGTCGAATCCGATCTCGAGCCTCTCGTCCTCCTGGATCGGCTTCAAGAAATCGAGACCCAAGCCGGTCGGGTGAGAAGGACTCGCTGGGGACCGAGAACGTTGGATCTCGACATTGTCTCCTCCGACGGGGATTCAGTCCATGACGAAGCCCTCCAGATCCCACACCCAAGGGCGACCGAGCGCGAGTTTGTGCTTCGCCCTCTCACCGAGGTGTGGCCGCAAGCCCGTGTGGCGCCCGATACCCCTGCTTCCGAGGCCCTGAGGACGGTCGACAGCCAGGGGGTAGACCGTTTGGCCCGTGTTTGGAGCGGGGATCATCGACTCTGGTTGGGCAGACTGTTTGTCGGGCTTCAGTTCGTTTGGTTTGTAGGGATTGCGGTCGCCATGGCCTACGACGGGACGCTGCCCGAAGGCGCCGTCGACGTCACCCGTCTCGTCGGAGCGATGGTGGCGGTCGTCGGAGGCGCTCTCGCCTTCATTTCCTCGCGGCGTCTCGGGCCCGGCCTCACTGCACTTCCGGAACCTCGCCCGGATGCGGTGTTGATCGAGACCGGCCCTTATGCGCTGGCAAGACACCCGATCTATGGCGGCGTCACATTGTTCATCCTGGGAGCAGCCATGATCGTCGACAGTCTCACTGGCGTGTTTCTCAGTCTGGCCTTGCTGCCGTTCTTCTATTTGAAATCCGAGTACGAGGAGCGCACGCTCCGTATCCGTTATCCTCAATATCGCGCCTATCGGGACCGGGTCACCCGTCGTCTGATTCCGTTCCTGATTTGACTTTCGCCTCTATCCAACAGCCCACGGGCCGTGCTAGATTCGAAGAATGGTGAATGGCCGCGGCCCGCCGTTGGTACCTCAGACATAGTGAGAGCATCTGATCACGACAGGAGGTACCGATAAATGGCAAAACGGTCGCGAGAGCATCGCCAGGAAATTCCAGGGTACGACGAGAGTCGTCCTTCGCGCGACGAGCGCAGGCAGCAGCACCGAACGGCGCGTCACACCACCAATCAAATGCTGCACATGGCAGACGACCTCGATGAAGTTGTTCTTCCCGAGGCGAAGCGCACTCGCAAGCCGGAAACCGGTGGCGTTCAACACCATGATCCGGAGAAACGCCGATTCAAACTATGGAAGACGAAGTTCTGGAAGCGCCGGGACGACTACCGCGATGAGAAGGCCGCTCTTGACTCTCAGTGGCCTGTGATAACTCCGTCCCAACTCCCGGAGGAGTAGAGCAACGGTGCCATCATTCATCGCACACGATGAATGAACACAACGAGACAACAGAAGATCAACTGATCGAGGGTCGGCGCGACAAACATGATGCCGTGCTTTCCAGCGGTGGTTATCCACGCCGCTTTGACCGAACCGACCTCGCCGCCGACCTCCACTCCCGTTTCAGCGATCTAGAACCGGCCGTCGTGACTGATGAGCGGGTGTCGGTGGCCGGGAGACTGATGCTCCACCGATCGTTCGGGAAACTTCAGTTCGGCACGCTCCAGGATGTGAGTGGGACCATTCAGTTGTTCGTCGATCGGAAGACGGCCGGCCAAGATCTCGTAGACGAGTTCGCGACGCTGGACCTCGGCGACTGGATCGGGGTGAGTGGACTGGTGATGACCACCAAACGAGGGGAGTTGAGCGTGAAAGCCGATGAGCTGGCACTGCTCCAGAAGTCGCTGCGACCCCTCCCAGACAAGTGGCATGGGTTGGCTGACGTGGAGATGCGGAGTCGTCGCCGTTATCTGGATCTGATGGTCAATCCAGAGGCGCGAGAGATAGCGATCGCCAGATCGAAGATCGTGTCAGAGCTACGTGACCAGTTCTGCCGGCGCGGGTTCGTCGAGGTGGAAACCCCTATCCTTCTTCACCAGGCGACCGGAGCCATGGCGCGCCCTTTTGTCACCGAGCACAACGCTCTCGATGCCGAGATGTATCTGAGGATCGCCACGGAGCTCTATCTGAAGAGACTCGTGATCGGTGGTATGGAGAGGGTCTTCGAGATCGGCCGAATTTTCCGGAACGAGGGCATCGACTCCACGCACAATCCCGAATTCACCATGCTCGAGGCTTATCAGGCTTTCGCGGACTTCGAGGACATCATGGAGCTCATCGAGGAGGTGTTCGTGGCTGTTGCCGAGAAGGTAGGCGGGGGCACCGACACTGTGTACCAGGGAAAAGAGCTGAATCTTGGTGGCCCGTATCGTCGGGCGACGCTCATGGAATTGGTGTCGGAAAGGGTGGGCGCCGAAGTGAGTCTCGACACCGCCGTCGAATCTCTGAGGTCCCACGCCCGCGACTCCGGAGTGGAGTACGAGGACGACTGGAGCGCCGCCAGGCTGGTCACCGAGATCTACGAAGAGGCGGTTGAAGCCTCGATCTGGGAACCGACGTTCGTCACCCATCAGCCGATCGAGATGTCACCTCTTTCCCGGCGAAGCGCCGAGGACCCCAGACTGGCAGACCGTTTCGAGCTCGTGATAGCGGGGTCGGAGTACGCCAATGCGTTCAGCGAACTGAACGACCCGGACGACCAGCGGGCGAGGTTTGAGACCCAGGCATTGGCGCGCGAGGCGGGTGACGAGGAAGCTCACCCTCTCGACGAGGACTATCTGCTGGCCCTGGAGTACGGGCTTCCGCCTACGGGCGGGTTGGGCATCGGTGTCGACCGACTGGTGATGCTGCTCACAGACCAGGCGCACATTCGAGAGGTGATCCTCTTCCCCACGCTTCGTCCCGCACAAGACGAGGCCGGATAAGTAGCGGGTCTCCTACGACCGCGCTGCCTCGACACGATCCACCAGGAAATGACCCAGCTTCTCGAGAATTACTCTGGGCTCCCCGTGGGGCAGTTGGGCGAGAGCATCTCCTGCCACAGCCAGCCGCTTCGTGGCGGCCTCCAGTGCCTGGTCCACGAACTTACCGGCCCGCACCAAGGTGATGATCTCATTGACAGTCTCATCGGGGTAAGGCATGTCGCTTTCGAGAAGTTGGCGCACCCGTGCTCCGTCCGGGCCGTTGCCGGCGAGAAGCACTGGAGCGGTGAACGTGCCCTCTCGAATATCTGATCCGGCCGGCTTGCCGATGGTCTCCTCGTCGGCCACCAGGTCGAGGGCGTCGTCGGCGATTTGGAAGACCATTCCGACTTCCCAAGCCCATGTCGACAGGGCGTCAACGACCGTGTCGTCGGCGTCGGCCGCCATCGCCCCGAGACGGGCCGAGGTTCTGATCAGCGAGGCCGTCTTGCCCCCGATCACCTGGTTGTATTCGTCGATCGAATGAGAGAGGTCGCCTACCAACTGAAGCTCTCGCGTCTGGCCTTCGACCAACTCTGCGTAGGTGGCGGCAAGCAGACGGACCGACTCCTGGCTCAGGTGGATCGCGGCTACCTCGGATGCGCGTGCCATGAGAAAGTCGCCCGCCAGGATCGCCACGGTGTTGTCCCAGTTGGCATTGGCGGAGGCTGCCCCCCGTCTGGTGTCGGCCTCGTCGATCACATCGTCGTGATAGAGAGAGCCGAGGTGTATCAGCTCGGCGGCGACTCCGGCTTCAACAGGTCGCCGGTCCTTCGCGGGCCCGAATTCGGCCGCGAGAAGGGCGAGCAGCGGTCTGAAGCGCTTGCCCCCTGCCAGCAGAAGATGTTGGGCAATCTTCGTCAGATAGGGGTCGTCCGCGGTCGCCGTTTCGAGCAGACGCTCCTCGACACGACCCAATTGCTCCCATATTCGGGGAATACGGACAAGACTTTGGAGGTCTTCCATAGGTGACGATGGTATTACGAAAAGACGGGC
>JAZFTT010000093.1:0-12559 GCA_036446835.1 Acidimicrobiia bacterium | reverse complement strand
ATTCCGATGAGGGTGTCGGCCCCGGAACCGGGCTCGCCGAGAGACCCCGTATAGAGGTCGACGACCTCGACCTCATGGCCCACTTCGGCGGCCACAGAGGCGGCAACTAAAGAAGCCTCGGTCGTTTCGGCAAAGATCGCGTGAATCCCTTCCTCTTCGATCACCCCGACCAGCTTCGCCAGCCCTTTTGAGCTGGGGGCTCCAAGGGTCGACCCTCCAGGGATGACAATCCCGACGACCTCGAAGCCATAAACGGCAGCGAAGTAGCCCAGCGAGTCATGGTTGGCAACAAGCTTCCTCGAGTCCTCGGGAACGGTCTCGAGAATCGACTCGATCCTCCGATGGGTGATATCGAGCTCGATGTCATATGCCTCGGCTCGGGATGACCAATCGATCGAGGCATCGACCTTGGCCATTTCTTCGGCAACCACCCGAGCCGCCTCCCCCATACGACCCGGGTCGAGCCAGACATGTGGGTCAAGACCGCTTCCCAGCGGAATCGGATCGAGCAGCGGAGCTATCTCCAGGACATTGGCGCCGTCCCTCTCAGCAGCTCGGAGGACATCGATCAGAGCTTGCTCGAGGCCGAGGCCGTTGGCAACGACAAGGCTCGCCCTGTTGATTTGTGCCACCTGACGGGAGGAAGCCTGGTAGTCGTGGGGATCGGCTCCAGTGGGAACCAATACCTCGACCGTGGCGTCGGCCCCGACAACGTTTCGGACGAGATCCCCGAGGACTGTCGTAGTGACCACGACCGTCAATCCATGGTTCGCCTCGATTTCGTCGTCCCCACACGCGGTGAGGACAAGAAGCGAGAGTACACCTATAATGAGAGTCATTCTCAACATCTCTCAGAGTACCCGAGATTGGATATCAGTGACAACCACAGGCCTCGACAGCGAAATAGAGACTCGGCTCAGTAGCCACGATGCCCGATACACACGGGGACGTCGTCTGGTGGTTGCGACACTTTCCGGGTCGAGCGGTCCGAGGTCCGCGGGTGAGTTGCATGCACAGATCGGTTCTACGATGCCGCTTTCCTCCCTGTACCGATCGCTTGCGGTCCTCGAAGGGTCCGGTGTGGTCGTGCCACACTTCACCAAGTCGGGAGTCGCCCGATATGAGCTCGCCGAATGGCTACAGGGACATCACCACCACCTGGTGTGTCTCGACTGCGGCAAGGTCGAGGATCTCGCCCTCCCTCGCTCTTACGAAGAGAAGGTTCGTGAGCTCGTTGAGGAAATCGGTTCGACGGTCTCGTTTACACCAGTGACCCATGCCTTCGAGCTAGAGGGCCTCTGCTCGAGGTGCGCATGAGAAGCGATGCAGTCCAGGCAAAAGACCTCGTCCTCGGCTACGGATCGACGGTGGCGCTGAGCAAGTCGACCTTCTCCATCCCCACCGGAAAGGTTACCGCTGTCATCGGCCCGAACGGTTCCGGGAAGTCGACTCTTCTCAATGCAGTTGCCGGGTTGATCGACCCGATCAGCGGCTCGATCGAAGTATTCGCCGCAGCTGGTTCTTCGCATCGAATCTCCTACGTGCTTCAGACCACGAAGGTGAACGACGCCCTCCCCATCTCGGTCCGGGAGATGGTCACCATGGGCAGGTACGCCGGTACAGGCGCCTACAGGTGGCTCAGTCAGGACGATCGCGACGCGGTGGCAAAAGCGATGGACCGCACCGGAATCACCGATCTCGGCAACCGTCCTCTCAACGACCTGTCCGGCGGACAGCGTCAGCGGGTATTCGTAGCGCAAGGTCTTGCCCAGGAACACGACCTGCTTCTCCTCGACGAGCCTCTCACGGGAATCGACTTCCCCACAGCGCAGGCGATCGACTTCGTCATTCACGACGAGCTTGCCCGGGGGTGCACCGTTGTGATGACCACCCACGACCTCTCCGAAGCTCAAGTGGCCGACAACGTGATCCTTCTATCAGGCCGAGTGGTGGCTCACGGATCGCCCCGGGAAGTCCTCACAACGGGACACCTCCAGGATGCATACGGCGCCGCCCTGCTCCATGTCGAAGACGGCCGGATCTTTCTCGACGATGCGGCCCATCGCCCGGTGGAGGGTCGCCATGTGCACCGTGACCGGGTCATTCACACCGAATCATCCCAGTCCGATCTTCACAACAAGTGACGGTCGGAACACCTAGAGATCGATCGCCTGACCCAAGAGCTGACGCTGATAGCGGGGGTCTCCGAATAGTAGGGAGGAGGCTTTCGCCCGCTTGAGATAGAGGTGGGCATCGTGCTCCCAGGTGAAAGCGATCCCTCCGTGTACCTGGATTGTCTCGCCGGCGATCCAGTTGTAGGCATCCGAGCAGATCGAACCCGCAAGTGGTGCGGCAATGGAGAACTCTTCATCGTCATCGACGACCCGGACCGCGTGATATGCGGTCGACCTGGCGTGCTCGGTCTTGATGAGCATTTCGGCGCAACGGTGCTTGATCGCCTGAAACGAACCGATTGGACGGCCGAATTGGTAGCGGGTCTTTGCATACTCCACCGACATCTCGAGACACATCTGGGACCCACCGACTTGCTCTGCTGCCAGACATGCAGTCCCGATTCCTAGAGTCTTGCGAAGCGAGATCGTGGAATCACCACCACCCAACAGAGCATTAGCATCGACTCGAACGCCGTCCAATGAGAGGTCTGCCTGACGACGGGTGGGATCGAGGACCGGTGTCTCGACGACATCGAGACCTGGTGCGTCGCCAGGCACGACAAACATGCCTATCCCGCCTTCGAAGCCGGCAGCCACGACGATGACGTCGGCCTGACCTCCGGCGAGGACGAACCGCTTTGCTCCATCGATAACCCACCCAGCGCCGTTGGCCGCCGCGGTGGTGGCCAGCGCGGAGAGATCCCATCCGCGAGGCTCCTCGAACACGGCCAGTGTGGCGATGCTCTCCCCTGACGCCAGTTGTGGAAGCAGAGCGGCTTTCTGAGACTCGTCACCTGCTGCCTCGATCGCCGCGGTGGCCAGAACGGCGCTGGCGAAGAACGGTCCTGGCGTCACCAGACGACCCATCTCTTCGAGAAGAACGCCCAGCTCGCTCAACCCGTACCCGGCACCACCGTGCTCTTCGCCGATAGCGAGACCGGTCCAACCCATGTCGGCGATCTCTTTCCAGAGACCTCTGTCGAACCCCTCGACGGACATCATGAAGTCTCGAACAGTCTCGAGTCCGATGCGCTCCTCCAGGAACTGTCGCGCCGTGGTACGAATGAGTTCCATGTCCTCGGTCGGTGTGTAGGACACCGTCACGGCGTTGCCCTCACCCACGGGGCACATCCTTCCACGGCAGCTCCTTGTCGACGCGCGGCTCCCCTGGAAGGCCCAGGACGCGCTCGCCGAGGATGTTCATCATGATCTCCGAGGTTCCCCCCTCGATCGAGTTGGCTCGACTCCTCAAGAAGGCCTTTTGCGGCATCGACGTGTCGAAGTTGGTGGGTCTGACAAGCTCATAACCGCCCGGGTAGAGAGTCCCTTCGAGACCCATCAGATCGATCGTGAAAGAGGTGACCTCCTTGTTCAGGGTGGCCCAATCGAGTTTGCCTATCGAGCCTTCCGGTCCGGGGACCCCTGCACCGGCCAACTCATTGGCCCGGGCGCTGGTCAGACGGGCAGCCTCGACTTCGGCCCACAGGTGGATCAGTTGGTCGCGGAGCAGAGGATCCTCCGAACCGGACTGCTTCCAAACGTCCACGGCGTCGGCAATCCTTCCCGAGCCTCTCGGAACCGAGTTGCCTCCGATGGCCACCCGCTCATTCATCAGAGTCGTCAGCGAAACTCTCCACCCCGACCCAACCGAGTCGATTCTGTTCTCATCGGGTATCCGAACGTCATCGAAGAAAACCTCGTTGAACTCGGCGTCTCCGGTTATCTGATATAGCGGTCGAACGTCGACCCCCTCTGCCTCCATGTCGACAACGAAGTAGGTGAGCCCACGATGCTTGGGGGCCTCGGGATCGGTGCGGGTGACCAACATGCCCCACTTGGAGAGGTGGGCGAGCGTGGTCCACACCTTCTGCCCGTTGACGACCCATTCGTCACCGTCTGGGTCCGCCCTCATCGAAAGACCGGCGAGGTCGGAGCCGGCACCCGGCTCGCTGAACATCTGACACCAGATCTCCTGGGTGGTGAACATGGGCCGCAGCCAGCGTCGCTTCTGCTCGTCGGTTCCGTGAGCAGCGAGAACACCGGCGCCCATGCCGATCCCGAGAAGGTTGCGGTAGCGGTTCTCGGTTGATCCGCCTGCTTCTTCTATCCGCCGGTTGATGTGGTTTTGGTCCATGCGGGACAGTCCAAGGCCACCGAAGCCCTCATCGTGCCAGACCCACGCCAGACCGAGGTCGTACTGTGCGCCCCAGAACTCCTCCGGCTCGGTGCTCGAAGGGGGATGGCTGTCAAAGAGCTCCTCGATCACATCGTCGACTGGCCGATTATCAGTATCCGTCATCTCATCTTTGGACCGCTCGTAGGCACACCGTACATGGGATGAGGCGCTCTCAAACCGTGAAGCCGGCACCCCAGTCGACGTCAACAAGCTCTATGCCATCGGCGGAAAGAACGTTGCCGACCATGTCTCTGATCCAGCTCCGACCGCTCTCGGAGAGATAGAAATCATGGATGGCCACGACCTGAGTCGGTCGCAGTCGTCGAGCGAATTCCACGGCCCCGGTTGCGGAGTCCCAGGCAACCAGCAACGGGAGGGCAAGCACAGGTGCAGTCGCGGTCGGCTCCCGACTGTCGCCCGGATGGGTCAGCACCCCATCGATCGTGAACGCCCGATTCGGAGGTGTGGCGCCGTTCGGTATCCGACCATGGAGCACATCTTCGACCGAAACTCCCGCCGGCACCAAGGTGGTCACTTCGATGTCATGTTCCTGAAGAAGGCTCACCACCGGATCGTTGGAATGGATGGTCAGGTCCGAACGACGATCGACCAGCCAGCGCACGAAGTCCGGACTTACATGATCGCCATGCGCGTGGGTGATGAACACCCTGGTCACATCTCCGATCGAGCTGAGATCCAACTCTCCGCTCGTAAAGGAGTGAAACCCGGGATCGAACAAGGTGGCATCTGAGTCGGTGGTGACGAGCAGGCAAGAGTCGGTGAGTCTTTCGATGGTGGTCATCTCGAGAACGCTATACACGTCACGCCTGTCACGCAGCAAGCACCCTCCTAACATTGGAAGAGATGTACCTGCACGAATTGGAGACCCTCGACCGCGAGCCGCTGCGACATCTCCAGCTGGAGCGGCTGACAGAGCTGGTCGCCCGTTTGAAGGCAATCGATTCGGGTTATTGGGCAGCAAAGATGTCGGGTGTCGGCGAAGTCGGCTCCCTCGACGACCTCGACGCCCTCCCATTCACCGAGAAGCAGGAGTTTCGCGAAACGTACCCATACGGAATGCTCACCGTGCCCATGAGCGAGATCGTCCGTCTACACGCCTCATCCGGCACATCGGGCAAGCCCACGATCGTCGCCTACACCAAAGACGACATCGCGGTCTTCGCCCAGGTCAATGCCAGGTCACTCTCGGCCGTAGGGGCAACACCCGATGACGTGGTTCACGTCGCCTACGGATACGGCCTCTTCACCGGTGGTCTCGGCCTCCACTACGGGGTCGAGGAATTGGGAGCCACCGCGGTGCCCGCCTCCGGTGGCAACCCGGGATTTCAGGTCTCGCTGATGGCCGACACCGGCGCCACCGGGTTGGCCGCCACTCCATCATTCGCACTGATCCTCTCTGAGCGCGCCAAGGAGATGGGGCTCAAGTCGAGGATTCCCCTTCGATGGGGCGTCCACGGGGCCGAGCCCTGGTCGGAAGGTCTGAGGGACAAGCTCGAAGCAGCCTGGGACTCCGAGTATGACGCCCGTGACATCTACGGGCTGTCAGAGGTGATCGGTCCCGGCGTGGCAATCGAGTGCCGTGAGAACAAGGGCGGGATGCATGTCTTCGAGGATCACTTCTACCCCGAGATCGTCGATCCGGAAACCGGGGAGCCAACTCCCGACGGCGAACTGGGCGAGCTTGTGATCACCACCCTCACCAAGCATGCCCAGCCGGTTCTTCGTTATCGGACACGGGATATCACCAGATTTCTCGAAGAAGGGTGTCCATGCGGTCGAACCGGTCGAAGAATCGAGCGGCTCCAGGGTCGGGCAGACGACATGTTGGTGATCAGGGGCATCAACGTCTACCCGAGAACGATCGAGACCATCCTCATGGCCGACCCGGCTCTGGGCGCCAACTACGCCATCATCGTCGATCGTAGGGGCGCCCTCCCCGAGCTGGAGGCGCGGGTAGAGGTGATCGACGGGTCGTACGGCGACAGCTCCGACGAGATCGGCCAGCGTCTCCAGAATCAACTGATGGAGACCATCCGGTTGCGGGTCGAGGTCAAAGTCGGACCTCCAGGCAGCGTCCCACGCTCCGAAGTGGGTAAGGCCAAGCGGGTCTTCGAGCAAACCAGCGATGAGGACCCGCTGGTCTGAAGATGGTCAGCGGCTCATCCGAGGACGCTGAAGGACGACGCCTCGTTGATCTCCCGATTCCTGCTGAAGACGCCCATATCCAAATCGAATCCGGTGTAAGGCATCTTCACCCTCACAGGATCCGAGTCGTGGTCGTGACCGGATTCGACCGCAGCGATCAACCGGGTCATGCAGTAGGCCGCTATGTGTGAATTCTTGAACTGGTTGCCACTGGTGCCGATGGCGACATAGAACCCGTCGAGGTCTGTCTTGTCGTAGATCGGAATCCAATCGTCGCTCACGTCGTAGAGATCCACGACGCCCTTCCTTTCGCCTGGAACACCCAGTGAGGGGAGACGTCTGGCAAGACGGAGAACCTGGGCGCGCCACTGGTCTTCGGTGATGCTTCTATCGAACTCGTCTGGATTCTGCACCCAGATCTGTGGGTCGCACTCGGGATCCTGACTACCCACCAGGATGTTGTTGCCCACCTCGGGCCGGAAATAGGTTCCGAGGTCGTCGTCACCGACGAGCATCCCGTCTTTCTCGAAGTCGAGACCTCGAGGTGACGGAACATGATGAACCTCATGACGCAAGGCCCTGGTCTTGATGCCCATCGACTCGGCGACTCCGGCCATCTCATTGATGACGAAGGAGTGTGGCCCGGCCACGTTTATCACGATGGGAGCGTCGATTGAGGTCCCGTCGGCAAGGTCCACTCCGGCAACACGGCCGGCGTCGGTTCGTATTCCGGCCACCTCCGCATTGAACATGAACTCCCCTCCCTTGGCTTCCGCTGCCCGTTGCAGGTTGTGGGTGGCAAGCTGGGGGTCGGTCACGTAGCCGGCAATAGGAGTGTGAACTGCGCTGCTGATCTGGCTCGCCGGCTCTTCCCAGAAGGCATCGTCGTCGGGTCGCTTCGGTGGTGCGTGTTCACCGGTGTCGATGCCGGGGAGACGCTCGACTAACTGCTCGGTGTCCCAGACTTCATAGGGGATTCCGATCTCGTCAAACAAGGGGAGCACCTTCGTCATGTGGCCACCGTGACTCCCGACGAACACAGCGCCACACTGGACGAATCCGGCCACTCCCCTCTCGTCTTCGACCTCGAGATAATCCTCCCAATCCTTCCAGTAGTGGAAGCCCTCATAGGCCATGACCACGCCCGCCCAGGTCGAGTAATGAGTGCGGATGATGGCGCACGAGTTGGCTGTGGAGCCATATCCGGCGGCGGGGAGTTTGTCGATGTTGAGGGTCACATAGCCCGCCTTTGACATCTCGAAACCGAGGTTGGCGCCGATGATCCCGGCGCCGATGATGATCGCGTCGTATTTTGGTCTGTCACTCATTGATTACAGGCTATCGGTCTCGGGTGCTCTCTAACGCAAGTACAGCCGCACTGCGAGACCAGCGATCCTGTCTATGGTTTTCGCAGTCACACTGGGGGCACCGAAGATGAGTCGCCGAACACGCTTCTCGGCCTGGAAACTGATCACTCACGGCCTGAGCCGATCCCCATGGCCAAAGGTCTGGGAACACCACGACCTGGCTTCGGCCTACGACGTGGTCATCGTGGGTGGTGGTGTCCACGGTCTCGCCACCGCCTACTACCTGGCTCGAAACCACGGCATCACCAATGTGGCTGTCGTGGAGAAGAGCTACATAGGGAGCGGAGGGTCGGGGCGTAACACCGCGATCGTGCGCTCAAACTATCTCACCGTCGAGGGGTCTCGCTTCTACGACCGCTCGATCAAGCTCTACGAACGGCTTGCCTCCGACCTGAACTTCAACGTGATGTTCTCCCAGCGCGGTCACATGACCCTGGCTCATAATGACTCGTCGCTTCGGACGATGAGATGGCGTGCGGAAGTCAACAAGCTCGAAGGCATAGACTCCGCCGTGATCAGCCCCGACGAGGTGAAGAGACTTGCCCCTTTTCTCGACACCTCCGACCTCCCCCGTTACCCGATAGTCGGCGCTCTCTGGCATCCACCCGGGGGCATCGTGCGCCACGACGCCGTGGTCTGGGGCTACGCCCGAGCCGCGGATTTCCTCGGCGTGCATATCCATCAAGAGACCGAGTTGACCGGGATCGATGTCGGGTCGGGCCGGGTCGTCAGAGTCCGGACAAGCCGCGGGCCTATTTCCACATCAACGGTCATCAACTGCACGGCCGGCTGGTCCTCACTGGTCTCTGCAATGGCAGGGGTTACCCTGCCTATCACTACTCGTCCGCTTCAGGCTGCTGTCACCGAACCGGTCAAGCACTTCCTCCACCCCGTGATCGTCTCGGGAAGTCTCCACACCTACGTCAGCCAGACGTCTCGCGGGGAACTCGTGTTCGGGGCGAGCGTCGACCCGTTCACCTCCTATGCGACGAGAGGCTCGCTCGAGTTCACCACAGGTTTAGCCGGTCACATCCTCGAACTGATGCCGGCCGTCGCCAACATGCGTCTTCTGAGACAGTGGGCCGGGTTGTGTGACATGACCCCCGACTACGGCCCGATCATCGGGCCGACAGAGGTAGAGGGTTTCTACGTAGATGTTGGATGGGGCACCTACGGATTCAAAGCGGGGCCGGTCGCCGGAGAGTCGGTGGCGGCGATGATCGCCAACGGGAAACCGGGCAAGTTGATCCAGCCTTTCGGACTGGACCGCTTTGAGAAGGGAACCCTGACGGCTGAGAAAGGCGCAGCTGCGGTGGGCCACTGATGCTTGTCATTGTTTGCCCCAACTGCGGGCCACGCAACGACAACGAATTCAATTTTGGGGGTGAGGTGATTCCGCGTCCGTCGGTGGACACCGACCCGGCCACCTGGCGCAGATACCTCTATATGAGAACCAACACCTCGGGGTGGCAGAGGGAACGCTGGTTTCACGTCTCCGGCTGTCGGCGATTCCTGAACATCGAGCGCCACAACGTCACCAACGAGATCAGATTGGTCACGAAGATGGGAAGGGACTCAGGATGAGCGACCATCGACTCGACCCTCAACCGGGTGAGGTCATCGACCGCTCGAAAACTGTCTCCTTCACCTGGAACGGCAGACGATATGAGGGACTGGAAGGTGACACCATCGCCTCGGCGTTGGCTGCCAATGGGGTGCGTGTCCTGTCACGAAGTTTCAAGTACCACCGACGTCGCGGGCTCCTCACCGCCAACTATCACGATCCCAACGCCATGGTCCAGGTTGGAGATGAGCCCAACGTCCGCGCCGCTCACATAAGCGTGAGCGAAGGAATGGAAATCTCAGCCCAGAACGTCTGGCCGTCTCTCTCCTTCGACGTCAAGGCGGCCAACCAATTGGTGTCACCTTTCCTCTCACCGGGCTTCTATTACAAGACGTTTATGGCGCCTCGTCGCCTGTGGCCCTGGTACCAGCGTGTCCTGAGCCGATTCGCCGCCGGTGGGGTGATAAACCCCGGGCACAAGACCGGCGAATATGACCACCGCTTCGCACATCCTGACGTTCTGGTGGCAGGTGGCGGCCCGGCGGGAATGGCTGCTTCTCTGGGAGCTGCCGAAGCGGGAGCATCTGTGATCCTCGTCGAGGAGGAGCATTCCCTCGGCGGTCATCTTCGTTTCGGCGATCACAGCGATCTTCAGGCTCTGGCAGATCTGAGGGCCGCCATCGCGGGTCAACCTCTCATCGAAGTGATGACCGATGCGGTGGTGGCCGGGCGCTACGACCACAACTGGGTGTCGGTGGTGCAGCGTGACATGACTCATGTTGAGGAGCGGCTGGTGCTGGCTCGGGTCAAGACCCTCGTCGTTGCTGCCGGGACTCTGGAGCGTCCCTATGTTTTCAGAGGCAACGATCTCCCCGGAGTCTTGCTCTCCACGGCCGTGCGCAGACTGATCAATCTCTATGCGGTCAGGCCCGGGGATAGGGCCGTGGTCCTCACGGCCAACCACTCCGGCGATGCAGCCATCGCAGACCTGGAGAGGGCCGGGGTGGAAATCGTGGCCGTAGTCGATGCCCGGAAAGGGCAGACAGTTGTCGAGGCTGCGGGTCGCAAGAGTGTGAAGACCATCGTCGACTCGACCGGAAAGCGAATCGATGCCGACCTTTTGGTGACCGCCATCGGATGGACAACCCCCACAGCGCTGCTCAACATGGCCGGGGACCGGCCCGTCTATCACTCCAGGGCCGCTCGGTTTCTCCCTTCCTCCTTGCCTACCAACGTTCTTGCGGCGGGCGGAATGGCCGGAGACGGCACCACGGGCCAGTTGGTCGAACACGGCTCGGCGGTGGGGCGTGAGGCGGCACTCCGCGCCGAGGCCGTCAAGGCGACCTGGCGAGGTGCAACTCCTCAGACCACACCCAGAGAGATCCCGGGCCTCGACATCGACGACCACCCCGAGCTGTACCGATCAACTCATGGGTTTGTCGACTTCTCCGAGGACGTGACCTCAAAGGATCTCTTCTCCGCCGCGGCCGAGGGCTACGACTCGATGGAGTTGGCCAAGCGATACACCACAACCGGCATGGGACCCGTCCAGGGCAAGGTGGAAGCGGTCAATGCCCTCGCCGTTCATGGCGAGGCCGTGGGTGCCAGTCTTCTGGAGACTTCGACCACGACCTGGCGACCTCCGTATGCCCCGATTCGACTGGGAACACTTGCCGGCAAGCATCACGCTCCAATCCGCTACTCCCCCATTCACCCCTGGCACGAGTCTCACAACGCCAGACCGCTCATCGCAGGACAGTGGATCCGCCCCGATCATTACGGCGATCCCGAAGCGGAGGTTCGCGCGGTGCGGAGCGGTGTCGGGATCATCGACATCAGCCCGCTGGGAAAGATCGACCTTCGCGGAGCAGATGTGCCCAGACTCCTCGAATTCGTCTACGTCAACAAGTGGTCGAAGCTGGGCATCGGCAAGGTGCGTTACGGGGTGATGTGCGCCGAGGACGGGGTCATCATGGACGACGGCGTCACCGGACGTCTCGGCCCCAACCGATACATGATGTCGACAACTTCGGGAGGCGCCGGAGTGGTCTGGAACTGGCTCGACGAGTGGCTTCAGACCGGTTTCCCGGAATGGGACGTCAAGATGACCGCGGTTTCCGACGGTTACGCCAGCATCAACGTCGCCGGACCCGACTCGCGAGAGCTGGTTGGCCGTCTCGCCGACATCGACCTCGACCCTGAGCGATTCGGCTACATGGAAGTGAGGACTGGCACGGTGGCCGGAGTCGCCGATTGTTTCTTGTGGAGAATCGGATTCACCGGCGAGCTCTCCTACGAGATCCATGTGCCCGCCAATCACGGACTTGAAGTGTGGGAGAAGCTGATAGAAGAGGGTCAAGATCTCGGAGTGAGACCGTTCGGGATAGAGGCGCAGCGAATCATGCGATTGGAGAAGGGCCATTTCATCGTCGGTCAGGACACCGACGGTCTCACACAGGGTTTCGGCTTCGGCATCGACTGGGCGATCAAGCTGGACAAGCCCGACTTCGTGGGCAAGCCGGAGCTGGCATTACAAGCTGAACGCGGCGACTACCCACACCTCGTTGCGGTGCAGACCGAGGACCCCTCGATCGTCCCGCCCGAAGCAAGCCAGATCATCGATGGTGAGGCCCGAATCATTGGGAGGATCACATCGAGCCGGATGTCCCCCACCCTCGATCGCTCGATATGTCTCGCCCAAATCGCCCACAACAGGGCTTCTGCCGGGGAGAAGCTCAACATTCGGCTCCCCAATGGAGCGACCGTCCCGGCCACGGTCATGGAACACCTTGCTCATTTCGATCCTGAGGGGGCACGACTCCGTGTCTGACCTCACCCTCACCGATCTCGGCAAGACGCCCAAGTGGCGTCTCTTCGGCGATCACGCCGCCGGGGACTTGGCATGGTCGGTCAGCCCCGGCGAATGGACGGTCATCGGTGATCGTCCGGATGGAGATGTAGTGGACTTGACGTCAGTCCGGGCAATGTTCCGGCTGACCGGTGTCAATGCTCCGAGGGTTCTGGCCAAGGTCTGCGCTTTGGATCTCGGTGATGACGTATTCCCTGAAAAGGCGGCGGCGCGCACCCTTGTCGCCGGCGTGGCAACCGAGTT
>JAZFTT010000092.1:0-5086 GCA_036446835.1 Acidimicrobiia bacterium | reverse complement strand
AACCTCTTCGGACATTGTGCGTATGTCACCAGACCGGTGACGGAGACCGTGTCGTGATCGTCGACGGTCTCATCTGACGCGGGCGCGGCGAGATTGAAGAGTCGCTGGTTGATGTCGGCCACGATTCGCTCATACTCGTCTCCGACTCCGCTCGCTTCGGCAATTTCCCCCATCGCCACAGGATTGTCGATCGCGGCCCGAAGCCCTGCCTCCCATCCGTCTCGGAATAAGGGATCCGGACTGGTTTCTCGATCGGGGGATCTGAGAACGCCAGGTCGCTCGCCAAGTTCGGCATGGCCGGCGCTTCGGCTCACGGCATGGTTCTCGACGATCGCGAACAACTCCGACGGCTCTTTGGGTTTCTTTGATGGCTCCGGCAGTCCGTACCAGTGTGCTCCAGAGACAAAAAGACGTTTCTTGGCCCTGGTGACGGCCACGTAGGCGACCCTCCACTCCTGCCTCCTGTGTTGGGCACGGAGATAGTCCGCTCGCTCGTCCTCTTCGTCTGGCAGGTCGTCCATGATCGTGTCGATCCGCATTGAGACCGGGACATGCTCCGCGAAGCGGATTGGGTCAGAATACTGCTGGGAGCGGCTGGGGAAGTTGCCTTTGGTGACAGCAGGGATTGCGACATTCTCCCACTCGAGTCCTTTGGCACGATGCACGGTGACGAGGGTCACTGCCTCTTCGCCCGAGAGATGGGCCGCGTCGAGTTCCTCGGCGGGTTCGGATTCCATCGCTTTCAGATAGTCGAGAAATGCTCCGACCGAAGGTCTGCCCCGAAGCGGGCTCCAATCCTCAGCCAGGTCGAGAAGACGGTAGACGTTGAGCCGGGCGGTGAGCCGTGCGTTTGGCGGCAAGGCCTCGATGTCTTGCCATGCCCGAGTTCGGTCGAGGATCGTTCGACAGGTTTCAACGAGCGTCAGCCCCTGGCTTTCGATGAGCACGTCCCGGTAGACACCCAGAAAGCGCTCCAGAGCGTTGCGAGCCTCGTCCCGGAGACCAGGAATCTCCGCATATTGCTCGATGGCCTCCATCAGGGTGATTGGGGCGGGATCTTCGGCGTCGTCATGGCTCTCGGTTCCCGCGACCCAGCGGGTCAACGGCGCGAGATCGGCCATGCCCAGCCGAAACCGGCTGCCGAAAAGGATCTGGATGATGCCGGGGGAGTCCTCGGGATCTTCCAGGGCGGTCAGCCAAGCTCTGAGGTCGGAGACTTCGGCGACGGAGAAGAGTCCACCGATGTTTGCCACTTCGACCGGTATGTCGTGACGGCTCATCGCGTCGACCACGACGGAGAAGTTCTTGTTCATTCTGAACAGAACGGCCATCTCAGACCAGGGACTGCCGCTTTGGCGGAGTTCTTCGAAGGTGCGGGCGATCCACTCCGCCTCCTCGATGGCGTCGTTTGCCCAGTAGGTGACCACGTCGCCCTTGGCGTCAGCATCGACCGCTTGAAGTGCGTCCGCCTCGGCATTCGCCTTGAGCCGGATATCGTTGGCCACGTCGAGGATCCCTTGGGTGGATCGTCTGTTGAGAGTGAGTCCTTTCCGACTTGCCGCCTCGCCATTCCCCTTGGTGAAATGCTCCGGGAAGAGCTCGAAGTTTTGGGCGGACGCCCCTCGCCACTCGTAGATCGTCTGATCCTCGTCGCCCACGGCGATCACCGGGAAACCAGAGTCGAAGATGGTCCTCAAGAGCACTCTTTGGGCCGGGTTGGTGTCCTGGTACTCGTCGAGAATGACAGCTCGATATCTCTCCTTGATGGTGGCGGCCAACTCGGGATGGTTTTGGACGACCCGGGTGGAGAGTGTCACCAGATCGGAGTAATCCACCACGCGTAGACGCCTCTTGTCGGCTGCAAACTGGACGAGGGTTTCGGCCATTTCCCGGCGTGAGTCCCAAATCTCGTCTTGGTGGCCGTCAGCGGTTTCCAGAACATCACTGGCCTCGAGCAGATGGTCACCGAGTCGGTCGCCGAGACGGCGGATTCTGTCGAGTGTTCGGGGCTGGGTGATGTCGAGGCTTTCGTAGGAGCGGTGATGGAAGGTCTCGCTCATCAGTTGTCGGCCAAACGTGGGAGTGATGATCTTGGCCCGGTTGTCGACGCCGGCGAGTGCGCCAAACTCTGACAGAATCTGCGCGGCAAACCCGTGATAGGTATGAACCTCTATCTGACGACCCGGGTCGAGGTCCTGAGAGAGAGTCTGACGGACTCGATCTGCCAATTCGGCTGCCGCTTTGTTGGTGAAAGTGATCCCAAGGATCTGCTCCGGAGCGATGTCATGGTTGTCGATCAGGTTGGCTATCACCATTGCCACGGTCGTGGTCTTACCGGTGCCCGCCCCGGCCCTGACCCGGATGGTGGTGAGGCCCAGGTCGAGGATCTCTTGCTGTTCGGGGGAGGGTGTCATTCGGCTCATGGGAGAAAGGCTCCGCTACCTTCCGGCCAGGCCGGACATGACATGCGAAAGGCGCACCTCTCACAGGGTGATCCCACTGCGGGCGCCCAGTTCTCGGACCGAATGGCCGTTGTGACCCGTTCCATTTCCTCTTGCACCTTTTCGAGGCTCTCCATGTCGAGCGAGCGAGTCGAGACCGACTTTGTTCCGGTTCTCGGATACCAGAGTTGGGCCTCCGCGACGTGGTCTTCGCCGGCGTCAAGTGCGATGCTGTAGAAGCCAAGTTGAAGAGACTCGGCTGCTTCGGCGACGGTCATCGGGGTGGTCGACGTTTTGTAGTCGACGATTCTCAGGCCCTCCTGGGTGGATTCGATCCGGTCGATGACGCCAACCCATGGCACTCCCGCGATGACAGCTTCGACTTTCTTCTCGAGGTCGATGGGGACCCCATCCTTGGAAGGCCATTTCTCGTATAGCTTGGTTATGGCATCTATCGCCTTGCGAAGCCACGCCCGGTTCAACTCCGGTGTGCCGAAGTCGGCGTCTATCCAGACGTCTTCGAGACACTCGATGGCGTGGTCGATGGCGGCATGGTGAACCCCGGTCCCGATAATGGGTCTTTCCGCCTTTTCGAGCGCCGCATGAACGAGAGAGCCGAAATGGGCATAAGGAGACGAGGCACTGCCAAGCCGGAGTCGGCGTTCGAGTGCATACTGGCGGGGGCATCGTTGGTAGCTGTCCGCCTGGCTGGGGGAGAGGTGGATCGTGTCTCCGAGAATGGGAGAATCGGGACCCGCCACCGGGACGCCGGGGAACGAGGAGGCGTCCCAACCTCCGACGTCGGATTGGGCGAGGGCTCCCGCGGCTGCGAGACGACGAACCGGAGGCGCTGTCGGGTCCAGGAGATCCCTGCGAAGGGCTGTTTCTGCTTCGCTGAGAGTTACCGGGTCTCTGATCATCTCTTTCGGCGGCCCCAGCTGGGCGAGTTCACCCATACCTGACGCCGCGATCAGGAACCGAGACGGCCGGTGCTCTCCCTGATCGATGCCGGCGTCGGTGGCAGTCCACACCACTCGGAGACGCGCTCTGGTCATCGCCGTGTAGGCGAGACGCATTTCCTCCTGTAATTGGAACAGGTGTTGGGCGCCCTGGTCGACCATTCGCTCCGGGGAGAGCAGCTCGGGTCGGAGCATTCTCCGGCTTCGTCGAAGGTCTGGAAATACGCCTTCCACGGCATTGGCAATGAAGACGACATCGAACTCGAGGCCTTTTGCCTGATGCAGTGTTGTCAGCGTCACCCGGTCCTCGGTGAGTCTGTGCGAGAGAAGTGGAGTTGCCTCGAAATCGTCTTGTTCGGTCAACTCGAAAAAGTGGGCCAAGCTCAGATCCGGGTCGCGGTCGGCCTGTCTCGAAAGGACCTGTGCGAAGGCGGCCCAGGCGCGACGCCACTCGATCCGGCTCGTGTCATTGACGAGATCGGCAATACCATCCAGGGTTGTCCAGACATGCCAGAAGCCGTTGGCGGCGGTGCCGGTGGTCGCCCAATCGGCGTTCTCGATGAGATCGGCGAGTCCCGGCCAATCGGTCAGTTTCTGCCGAATGACGTGAGCCCAGGGGGCCCATGTTCGACGGCGCTCCCGCAGAAGCGCCCGTTCCTGGCCGAGGCCGAGTCCGAGAAGGGGTCCCAGGAGAACACGCCGCATCGCCCGGTCGGCGTCCGCTGCCTCGAGCGCAGATGTGGTGGGAAGCCCTCCGCCAGTGAGTGCCACGGTGACCAGATCATGAAACAGACGAACCGCCGGATGATCCACCAGACGGCTATCGGGCGGATCGTGGGGGATCCTTCTTCGGCCAAGGGCCCGGGACAACTCGCTGACCAGCTCTCTCTTCGATCTGGTCAGCACCGCGATCGACGAGGGGCGAATCCCCTCGACCCTGATCGAGTTCTCGACCTCTCGGGCTATCCACTCAGCTTCGGCCGTCTCCTGGTCGAAGATGAATGCTTCCGACCGTCCCTCGTGTTGCGCCGGATCGACCGGCCCCACAGCTCCTGGAAGGTGACCTGGCGAGACAACACGCAACGCCGACTCCAGAATCGCCTCAGGCACCCTGAAGCTCCGGGATAGGACATAACGTGTCGAATCCGGGTGGGCCGAGGAGAAGTCGGCGATATTGCGGAGCTCCGCTCCCCGGAAGGAGTAGATCGACTGGTAAGGGTCGCCGGTCACTGTGAGATTTCCGCTTGACCGGGCTAGGAGTCCGGCGATTTCTGCTTGCACCGGGCTGGTGTCTTGATACTCGTCTACCAGCACGTATCGGTATTGTTCAGCAAGTGTTTGGCCAGATTCGGACTTCAACAGATCGACCGCAGCCACCAGCAGCACTCCGTAGTCGGTTCTGGCTGTCTCATGCAAACGGGCCAGGTAGTGCTCGTAGAGACCGGGCAATCCGCGCCAGTCAGCTCGATTCTTTGAGCGGGCAGCTAGGTCGGCGGGGGTCAGAAGACGCTCGGAGCATCGCATCAGGAAGTCGGCCACCTCGGAGGCGAAGGCCGCTGTCGAGAGGATGCCCCGATATGTAATCGGCCAATCCGCCTGATCCTCTTCTTGGAGGATGGAAGCGACAACAGCGACCTGTTCCGGGGTGGTGAGCGGTTTGGGGCGTTGACCCTCGGATGCGCTCTC
>JAZFTT010000091.1:0-4615 GCA_036446835.1 Acidimicrobiia bacterium | reverse complement strand
ATTCACCTGGGGCAGTCTCCAACCTCGACCGGCAGGCTTCGAGCCGGACGAGGTCGTCATCGTGGATGACGAGGCTCCGAGTGTGGTTGAAGAGGTAGCCACAGCGGCCGGTGTCGAAGTGGCTGCCGTCGAGAACGAGGTGTCTCGCTACACGTTGGACGCCACAAGCCTGAATGATTGGGTCTTGTTCGACTTCGAGACAGGACGAGTGCTGGACGGTGGTTTCACATCCTCCGACTGGGATATAGCCTTCCGACGCACCAAGTTGTTAACCAACTCAGGGGTAACGAACCCATCGGGTTCGGGTGGTGCCTTCGATTTGGGCGAGGTCCCGCTGGAAGTAGCCAGCCCACCGGATTCGGTGGCGTTCGTAGTCGACAGTCTCGGAGGGGACGACGATGACGAGCCGGAGAACAATGCGGTTGGTCGGTGGTATTCGTACTCGTTCATTTCTCACATCGTCAGCGCCAAGCCCAATACATACCTTGTGCGCACCGGCGACAGCCTCGATGCGCTCGTGCAGTTCGACTCGTACTACTGCGAGGACGAAGAGGCGGGATGCATCACCTTCCGTTACCGGCTCATCCCAAGAGTTGCCGAGGAGTCGTACCGCTAAGGGATTTCGTGCCGTCACCGCGAAGTGCTAAAACGGCACCACTATCGATAGGAGTTAGAAGTGGAAGAAATCGGACCTCTTCAGATGTTTGTAATTGGGTTTACCGACCCGCAGTTGGACGGCAGCATCCTCTCTGAGCTGATCGCGGCGAGTGAGTCAGGCGCCATCAGGGTTGTGGACATGTTGGGTGTCTACAAGGACGAGAGGGGGGATATTCTCGCCGCCGAGATGTCTGACCTGACTGCTGACGAAGCCATGGTCTACGGAGCCTGGGTTGGTGGCCTGATTGGGCTTGGTGCCGGCGGCGCCGAGGGAGCGGAGCTCGGAGCCGTGGCTGGTGCCATTTCGGCCCTCGATGAGTATGAGTACGGACTCGACGAGGAGTCGCTCTCATCGATCGCCGACGACATTCCTGCCGGAGGAGCGGCGATGATGCTTGTTGTCGAGCATGTCTGGGCAATCGGATTCCGCAACGCAATGCGTGACTCCGGGGGCGTTCTCATTGCTCAGGACTTCTTGAGCCCCGAAGCACTGATCGCGCTGGGTGCCTCAGGGGGGTAGCGGGGTTCTGCTCAAATAGAGGCTGGCCTTCGGCAGGTCCTAGAGTCACCTCTTCTCCTATGGACCGTCTCAAACCCTGGCTTCGCTCGCTCTTCAACCGAAAGACGTTGCGTGAGGACGCGGTTGCGGGTCTGGTCCTTGGTGTTGAGAGCGTGCCCGATGGTCTCGCCGGTGGGCTTCTCGCCGGTGTGAACCCGGTGTTCGGGTTGTACGGCTACATGGTTGGTACCGTGACCGGGGCATTTTTCACCAGCGCCACGTTCATGGCCGTGCAAGCCACCGGGGCGATGGCGATCATCGTCGCCGATGTGCCCTCCGTCCATGGAGGCGAAGATCCCAAGCGGGCGCTGTTCACTCTTGCCGTAGTGACCGGCGCCGTCATGCTTGCTGCCGGGCTCTTCAAGCTCGGCTCGTTACTCCGCTGGGTGTCGAACTCAGTGATGGTCGGGTTCATCAACGCGGTGGGCATCAACATCGTGCTCGGTCAGCTAGACAACTTCAGCGGTTATGAGGCCGAGGGCGCCAACCGTGTGGTCAGGGCCTTCGATCTCCTTTTCAACCTCGGTCAGGCGCATTGGCCTTCGATGTTGATTGGAGCCACCACCATCGTCCTGATCATCGTCTTCGAGAAGACCCGTCTCGGTCCGCTCGGGATGGTGGCGGCGATAATTGTCACCTCAATCGTGGTGCCACTTCTTGGTTGGGATGTTCAGCAACTCAGGGACATAACCGAGATTCCCGGGTCATTGCCTCTTCCGATGTGGCCCGATCTGAGGCTGATTCCAGCGCTACTGCTTCCCGCTGCCGCCCTGGCCTTTGTGGGCCTCGTGCAGGGAGCGGGCATATCGGCGAGCTTCCCCAACCCCGACGGCGAGTTTCCCGATGACAGTCAGGACTTTGTGGGACAGGGCGCCGCCAACATCGCCGCTGGCATTTTCCAGGGCATGCCGGTCGGCGGGTCGATGTCGGCGAGTTCGCTGGTGAAGGAAGCGGGTGCTCGCTCCAAAGCAGCAATGCTGATCGCGGGCGTGGTGATGGCCGTGTCTATTCTGCTGCTCGGCGATCTGGTCGGATATATCGCAATGCCTGCTTTGGCCGGTCTTCTGATGATCGTCGGCTATCGAACGGTGAAGCCGGGAGACATCAAAGCTGTGTGGCGCACCGGTAGCACTCAGGCGGTCGTCATGACTGTCACATTTGTCCTAACCATGATCATCCCCCTTCAGAATGCCGTTCTGGTGGGTATAGGGATCTCGTTGATCCTCTTCGTGATCAAGCAGTCGAATCGCATCTCAGTCCGACGCTGGATCGTCAAGGAGAACGGTCGCATTCGCGAAGTGGATGCACCAGATGAGATTGGCTCCAACGAGGTCGTCGTCCTGCAGCCGTACGGCAGTCTCTTCTTCGCGTCGGCGCCGGTGTTCGAGGAAGAAATGCCAAAGGTGACTGATTCTTCGAGAAACTCTGTGGTCATTATCCGACTCCGTGGGAAGTCCGATCTTGGTTCGACCTTCATGGACGTTCTCGGCCGATACGCCAATTCCCTGCTCGAGATGGACAGCAAGTTGGTGCTGGTGTACGCCGACGAGCGGGTCCACGATCAACTGGTCGCAACAGGTGTGGCCGATTTGCTCGGCCCAGCAGGCATCTACGAATCTGATGAGTGGGTCGGGTCGACCGTGAAACGCGCCCATGAGGACGCGACCGTTTGGATCAGCGAGCACCTTCCCGAAGGGAGCTGATAATGGCTCGCAGTCGATACCTGATAGCCGCAACAGAGCAACCCCGGGTGCGTCGAGCGGCCGATGCCACTGGGGTGACGCTGGGAGTTCTCCTCTTTTTGTGGTCATGGCGGGCCTACAACAGAGTCAATGATGTCCAAGCCACCGTTTCAGAAATTGTCGGATCTGTTCCGGATTGGCTGACCGGGACGTTGTCAGCGATTTACACCCTTGGCCTCCTCTATGTCGTTGGTCTGATTGTGGCCGTATTGGTCCAGTGGAGGCATCGGTTGGATGCTGCTCGGGACGTGGCCCTTGTCGGCGTCACAATCGCAATTTTGGCGACAACTCTGGTTCGACTGATCGGTGGAACTTGGCCACAGTTTCTTCCTGAACTTGGGCTCGCGGAGCCAATCTCACAGTTTCCACTGTTCAGGGTGGCTTTCATCACCGGGGTGCTGCTTGTGGTGGCCCCCCACCTCACCAGACCGATGCGTCGCATCGGGTGGGGCGTGATTCTGGTTGTGGGGGCTTCAGCCGTCGGTCTCGGCCTCGGCCTCCCGAGTAGCGCGCTTGGTGCTTTCGGACTTGGAGCGGCCGCATCCGGCATCGTGTTGTTGATATTCGGGTCACCACGTGGGTTTCCTGACATGGCATCGATCGCATCCGGTCTCAGCGGTCTTGGCATAGATGTTGCAGACCTATCGCTCGACGATGATCAATCCTGGGGAGTGCGGCGCCTCGTGGGTGTGAGCGATGGTCATGGGCGCGTCGAGATCAAGGCGTATGGCCGTGATTCGACCGACTCACAGTTCTTCGCCCGCACCTGGCGATACATCTGGTATCGGGACACCACTCCTTCCCTGGCTCTCACGCGAATGCAGAGTGTGGAACATGAGGCATTGGTCACCATGATGGCCGAGCGCACCGGAGCCTCGGTTCCCCGGGTTCTTGCAGCAGGTCTGGGTAGCGACGATGTGGCGATCCTTGCTGTCGACAGGTCAGGTCGGCGGTTGTCAGAGATGGAATCCGAAGGAATAGCGGACGACCAGCTTGTCTCGATTTGGGGGTCGGTATCCGATCTTCACAACGGCCGGATATCCCACGGCGGTCTGAACTGCGCTGCCATCACAGTGACAACGGACGGTCATCAGATTGGTGACTTTGGGTCAGGGGTTGTCGCCGCCCTCGAGCCTGCTTTGTCCCTCGACACAGTTGAGCTACTTGTCTCCATGGCCCGATTGTTCGGCGTGGAGAGAGCCGTTGCGAGCGCCCAACAGGGGTTGGGAGAGGAAGTGTTATCCGAGGTCCTTCCCTACATCCAAGCTCCTGGGGTGAGCGCAAGGGAGCGTCGAGCCCTCTCCAAGCCGAAGGTGTTCGTTCGTGAAGTGCATGATGAAGTAGCCAGGGTCACCGACACAGAGGTCGAGGAGCAGGTCCAAATCCGACGGGTTCAGGGAAGGAACCTGGCGATGATGGCGGTGTCCCTGTTCGCCGTCTATTTCTTGATCTCTCTGCTGTCGGACATCGACTTTGTCGTCGTCTGGGAGGAAGTCCAGGACGCGCAATGGGCTTTCATCGTTGCTGCATTCATCGTCGGACAGGTTGTCTACTTCCCCGAAGCCACCGCCATGCTTGCCGCTGTTGGTTATCCGATCCCACTCAGACCGGTGGTGATTCTCCAGTCGGCCATCAAGTTCGTATCTCTCGCTGTCCC
>JAZFTT010000090.1:0-8223 GCA_036446835.1 Acidimicrobiia bacterium | reverse complement strand
AGCAATTCGGCTGCCTTGACGGCGAGGGCTTCGGTGGCCGGTGGGTACTCCTGGTTTGACAGATAGTGAGGCACGGCAGCCCAGACCGATATCACGTCGATACCGGCGTTGTCGAGGGCATGATTGAGGACACCGAGAATCCCTGTCGGGCCTTCGTATCCCGACGGAAGCAGGCCGTGAAGAGTCAGGGTGTCGGGCCGAGTAGAGGATCCCACGAGGGGCACCGGGAGAGTGTGCGCCACCTGACCGATGAAGGCTCCGATGGTAATTGTCCTGCTCACTCCGAGCGAGGTCAAAGCCTCGACGAGATCGCCCGTGAAGACCTTCCACCTGTAGTGAGGTTCCTCACCGAGGACGACCACCACATCACGCTCGGCCCCACGAACGACATGGATCTCGTTTCGGGGCCAGGTGATGCTCCTTATGCCCTCAGAGTCGAGTTCGACCATCGGCCGTCGAACCTGGAAGTCGAAATGGTCGTCAGGGTCGATGACAGCGATGAGTTCTGCGTCGGAGTGTTCGATGAAAGAGGCGACAGCCTGGCTGGCGGATTCGCCGGCGTCGCCCCAGCCCTCAAAGGCCATCAGGGCCACAGGGTCACGGAGCACCGGTCGGTCGAGCCATTGCAACGAGGCCATGTATCCAACCTACACCTGTGGACGTTGTATGAGGGCTATGTCCAGAAGGTCTTGAAGCGCCGGAGACGCAAGGCGTTCAGAACAACCGAGACTGAAGAAAAGGCCATGGCCCCCGCTGCGATCATTGGATTGAGAAAACCCAGGGCAGCGAGGGGGATGGCGGCTGTGTTGTAGCCAAAGGCCCAGAACAGGTTTTGCTTGATAGTCCTGAATGTGGCGCTGGCGAGGTCGATGGCAGTCGGGACGAGTCTGGGATCTCCGTTCAGGAGAACCACATCACCCGCTTCCAAGGCCACATCGGTTCCGGAGCCCACGGCCATTCCAAGATCTGCCTGCGTCAACGCAGGGGCGTCGTTCACGCCGTCTCCGACGAAGGCCACCGACCGCCCGAGTTCCTGGTAGGTGCGGACTGTCTCCGCCTTGTCTCCAGGGAGCACCTCCGCCCGAACGTCATTGACTCCTATCTGTGAGGCGATGTGTTCCGCGGTTCTGGCGTTGTCCCCTGTGATCATTCCGGTCGCAATACCGGCTTCATCCAGAGTTTCGACCGCCACTTTCGACTCTGGACGAATGGTGTCGGCGACGGCGATTATTCCTCGAGCCTCGCTGTCCCAACCGGCGAGGAAAGCTGTTTTCCCATCGCTCTCCAGCGCTACCAGCCGATCTGCCCAACGTTCGGAAATGATCAGACCTTGGTCGGCACAGAGCTTGGCCTTGCCGACGACGATCTCACGGCCGTCGACTCGTCCCATCACGCCAAGTCCGGCGAAGCTCTTTATCGAGTCGGGTGTAACGAGCTCGATTTCCCGCTCATCGGCCCCGAGGGCAACTGCCTTGCCAATCGGGTGCCCGGAGGCGGCCTCGACAGAGGCGACAAGTCGGATGAACTCCTCCTCCATCTCATCGGTCTCGACGTCGGTGAGAGTCATTACCCCGGTGGTGAGGGTGCCCGTCTTGTCGAAGAGAACCATATCGATGCTTCCAGCCTGCTCGAACACCTCGGCGCGTTTGAAGAGGATCCCGAGCTCAGCCCCTCGTCCACTCCCCACCATGATCGCTGTAGGGGTCGCCAACCCCAGGGCACAAGGGCAGGCGATGATCAGAACCGCCACCCCAGCCTGAAATGCTGGGCCGATGTCGTTGCCCAGCGCCAGCCATACCAGGGTCGTTGCCACGGCGAGCAGGATGACGGTGGGCACGAAGACGCTAGAAACCCGGTCGGCGAGCCGCTGTGTCGGCGCCTTCGATCCTTGGGCTTCCTCGACCATTCGGACAATCGCAGCCAGGGCAGTATCGGAGCCGACTGCCGTTGCCTTTACGGTCAGACGACCTTCCTGGTTGACGGTGCCGCCGAACACATCGTCGCCATGTCTCTTGTCGACCGGCAGCGACTCGCCGGTGAGCATGGATTCGTCGAGCGATGATGCCCCCGTCTCGATCGAGCCGTCGGTGGGCACCTTCTCACCGGGCAGGATGACCATGAGGTCACCGGGTCGGACCCTCTCGATGGGGACCATTTGCTCCTGACCATCAACGAGGACACGGGCCTCTTTGGCGCCGAGTTCGAGAAGACGGTGTACCGCTTCGGACGCGCGGCCTTTGGCGCGAGCCTCGAAAGCGCGGCCAAGAGTGATGAGGCTGATGATCATTCCGGCGGTCTCGAAGAACACCGGTTCTCCGACGAAAAGCGCCCAGATCGAATAGAAGTAGGCGGCGAGCGATCCCAGTGAGATCAGCGTGTCCATGCTCGCGGTGAAGCTGCGCGCCTGACGGACAGCGACCGAATGGAACTGCCAGCCTCCCCACGCCACGACAGGCGTGATCAGGATCCATTGCAGGGCATCGTTCCAGAAGGCATCCGGTCCGAAAATGGCCAATGCCATTACGGGCAGGGTGAAGGCCGCTGCCGTCCAGAAGCGCTTCCATTGGATGCTCTCGTCATCGTGGTAGTGATCGACCATGTCCCGGGGGTCGTCTTCGTCGTGCCGTTCTTCGAGCTGGTAGCCGATTCTCTCGACGGCGGCTGTGAGGGCCGCCGGATCGGCGTTCAAGTCGACGCGAACCAGGGCTGTGGCCCCAGCGAGGTTCACCGATGCCGCCTCAACCCCTTCTTGGCGGCTGAGAACCCGCTCGATTCTGACCGCGCAGGTGGCACAGGTCATCCCGTCGATGTTGAAGAGGATGGTGTCGGTGTCGACGCTTTCCGACAGTTGTTGATCAACCAAAGACTGCGTATCCCTGCTCTTCGATGGTTGCTTTGATCGAGTCGAGTTCGACAGCGCTTTCGTCATACGCCACGTCGATGGTTGCATCGGGAACCGATACTTCGACGGTCGAGACTCCTCCCAAGGATCCGACCGCCCCTTCCAGGCTGCTCTTGCAGTGTCCGCAGTGGACCTCCGGAACCTGAAGTTGTACTTGAGTCATTGTGTTGGTGTCCTTCCGCTTACAGGTGGGTAGCTGAGATTGTTTGACATCTATTGGGGTTCTGACAATCGGCTGGATCCAGAGCCTTCGCTTTGATGATCATCTTCTGGAGTTGAGCCTTAGTGCGGTGAAGGTCAATGATTTGGTGTTCCACATCTTCGAGGTGTGACTCCAGGAGACGCACTGTGTGTTCGCACGTGGACTCACCTTCGTCACGGAGCTCGAGGATGATCTGGATCTCGACGA
Organism: Acidimicrobiia bacterium; assembly: GCA_036446835.1. Lineage (GTDB taxonomy): Bacteria > Actinomycetota > Acidimicrobiia > Spongiisociales > ZC4RG35 > SZUA-217. The sequence continues at coordinate 4,912 of JAZFTT010000090.1, read as the reverse complement.
GTGAGAGCCCGGATGCCTGCGCGTCTTTGATGAACCCCACCCGATCGATTATGGAAGGGTTGTAGCTGCGATAGCCGTTGGCCTGACGTCCCGGCTCGGGGAGGATTCCGATATCCTCGTAATACCGGATCGTCTTGGTCGACAATCCGGTCTCGTTCGCCAGCTCTCCGATCTTCATGCCCCGATCATACACCAAATACCTTCCAGTTGGCTAGAAGGTTTTCATAGTGCGCACGCTGATGGAGCAACCTGTGAGAACCCCGACCGGTGGCCGGGGCTCTCTAAATGTTCTGGCTGGGAGCGGGGAGGGGGAGAGGACCTGCGCCCAACCAGAAATTGTCAGGCCTCCTGCTCGTCCAAGATCTTCCCTCGGACCCGGGGGAACCGGATCGGGGCATGGGCGTGGCAGTACTCGGCCTTGTTGTATTGGGAAAGCCTGGTTTCGCAACTTGGCTTGGAGCACACGCGATCCTGTGAGAATCGTTTCGAGGGTCGGGAGACCCCCTTGATAGCTGCTCCTCTTACTGTGTCAGTCATATCTGGCCCTCCTGGTATGGGCCGCTATTGATCAAACGTCTCTTTGCTTCAGGTGATTCCTGATTGGATTATCCCTAATCCTTGACCGTGCACTCAAATTGTGCCAGTCCGACCCGTTAACCGGGGCTAAATTCAGCCCGTCGATTTTCGGTATTTGGACGTTCAGATCCTCCTATTGGGTTCCCGAGATCCCCAGCTTGCGCAGGAAAGCCTCATTGTTCGGCTCCCTGCCGAGGAAATCTCTGAGCAGTTGGTCGCCGTCGACCGTGCCACCCTTCGCGAGTACGGCCTCTCTGTAAGCCATGCCGACCTCGGGGTTTGTGACGCCAACTTGTTCGAACTCGGAGAACATGTCGTCTCCAAAAACCTCCGACCACATGTAGCCGTAATAGCTGGCGTCATAGCCACCCATGAGGTGTCCGAACGAGGCGAGGGGATATGTTCCCTCATGTTGAGGCAAGAGCGAAATCCTGGTGCCTTCTTTCTGGATCGCATCGAGGTCTCGGTCGGGCCCTCCATGGATTTCCTGGTCCCACCATCCGTAGTGCATCTGCCTCAATTGGTGCATACCGTTGTTGAGTTGTCTTGCCGCGACAAGCTGATCTACGAGCTCGTCGGGGATGGGGACTCCCGTTTCGTAATGCCTGGCGAACCTCTTGAGAACGTCGGAGCGCCAGATCCAATGCTGCATGATCTGGCTGGGCGCTTCGACGAAGTCCCGTTCGGTGTTGGTGCCCGAGAATCTCGTCATCTCGGTCCGCCCCAGGTTCTGATGGAGCACGTGTCCGAATTCATGAAAAAACGTCTCGACCTCGCCATGCTGAAGCAGAGACGGCGTGTCCTCGGTCGGCCTGGTGAAATTGGCGACCATTGCGCAAAGCGGGTTCTGGTAGGACCCATCTTCGAGCACCCGACTCGAGATCAGGGTAAACACGGCGGCATGGCCGTACTTGCCCTCTCTGGGGAAGAGGTCGAGGTAGAAGCGGGAAATCTCCTCTCCGGTTGCGGTGTCGTTGATAGCGAACATCTGGACGTCCTCATGCCAGACATCGGAGTCTTCGATCTCATGAAACGTGATTCCGAACATCTCCGAAGTGAGATCGAGCATTCCGTCCAAAACCTGTGGGAGCGGGAAGTACTTGGCCACCTCGAAATTGTCGACTCCGTAGTCGGTCTTGCGCTGCTGTGTGTCGTAGTAGCTCCAGTCCCAGACCTGAACCCGGGTTTCGCCGGTGTCGGCTTCGAGTAACGTCGCGATGGCGGCAACCTCTTGTTTCCCCTTCTCCGTCAGCGGATCGATGAGATCTGCATAGAACACCTTTACGCGACCGGGGTCTTTGGCCATCCGTTCCTCGAGACGGTGGTGGGCCCACGTGGGATGTCCGAACGCCTCGGCGATCTCCTGTCGAAGTCGGGCGGCTTCGTCGAGGATCCTCTTGTTGTCCTCCGCTGCAACTGTGTGGAACTTGAAACGCAGCTCCTCGCGAAGGTCACGACGGGTCGCGTTCTCGGTGAAGGGGATGAGGTGCGGGTAGGCGATGGTGACCTTGTACTTGCCTGTGCTCTCATCTGTGTCGAGAGCGTCGATGAAGCTGTCGGGCAGACCGTCGAGATCTTCTCTTGTGCACAGGATCCAGTCGTCCCATTCATCGATGTTCTGTTGATAACGAACACCCAACTCGACGAGTCTTTCCGTCTTCTCCTTGATTGCCGCCCGAATGCCCGGATCGAGGTCGTGGCCGGCCCGACGCAGATCACGGAGTGAGAACTCGAGAAAACGTGCCTTCTCGCCTTGGAGACTCCTGGCCCCATCGGTTTCGGCATACTCCTTGACGGCGGTGTTCAGATCATCCCGGAAGACCATGTCGACGCCGAACTTCGTCTGCACCTCCTCCGAGGTCTTGGCCGCGGTCCTGACCTCCTTGTCAGAGTGGACGTAACCGGGAAAGGAGTACTTGGTGGTGGCGTGAGCGAGGATGTCGGCGATGCGATCCAGTGGCTTCATCGTGTTGTCGAATGTTCGCTGGTCCTTGGGGGCGGCGAGTTCATCGAGAACTGCCAGGGCGTCGGCGATTGCCTGATCGGTCCCGGCTTCTATTTGGGCAGGGCTAAGTGTGAAGTAGTGGGTCATCGGAACCCGAAATGCTAGTTGCGATATCGACCCTCAGGTTCCGGGGCAGCCCACAGCGCGATAACTCTCTCAGGTACATGAATAGGGTGCCGGCGATGTGGTCCCTCAGTCTCGATGTTCATCACCTGAATCACGGTTCGTTCGGAGCCGTCCCGGTGGAGGTCGTGCAGAAGCAGAGCGAGTGGCGGGCCCTTTGGGAAGCCAACACCACCGCCTTCGTAGTCAACGATCTTCAGCCTGCAATCGATACAGCCCGCACCGTTACTTCGACTTTCCTCAAAGCTGATCCCGAGGGGTTCGTGTTCTTGCGCAACGCCAGCAGCGGGGTGGCTTCGGTGGTGCGTTCAATCGAGCTCAGCCTGAAGCCAGGCGATGAGCTGTTGACGACTGTTCAGGACTACAACGCCGTTCGCCAGATCCTCGAGTTCACCGCGGCTCGCCACGAGGCCCACGTCGTCGTCGCACCGATCCCATATCCAATCGACTCGCCGAGCGAGGTGACCGAGTCGATCCTGGGCTCAGTCAGCGGTCGCACCCGGTTGGCAGTGATAGATCACGTGACATCACCAACCGGGCTCGTCTTCCCGATTGATCGGATTGTCAGTGCCCTCGAGCCCGAGATACCAGTGCTGATCGATGGCGCTCACGGACCCGGGCAGGTCGCTGTCGATATTGGCGCGCTCGGGACCTCCTGGTACACGGGGAACCTGCACAAGTGGACCTGCGCCCCCAAGGGGGCAGCTTTCCTGCACACACGCTTCGATCGCATCGAGGCAACCGTCCCGACGGTGATCTCGCACGGTTGGAATGCTCCGATCCCCGAGGGTCGCAGCCGCTACTGGGCACTCTTCGACTGGCCGGGTACCGACGACCTGTCCCAGTGGCTCGTTGTCCCCGATGCTCTTCGTGTGGTTGGCGGCATCGAGCCCGGCGGGTGGCCTGCGCTCATGAAGCGCAACCACGAGCTGGCTATCGCTGCCAGGGCGCTCCTGTGTGATGCAGTTGGTGTTCATCCCCCTGCTCCCGACGAGATGGTTGGGTCCATGTCGGCTATCCCATTCCGCGACGGCGATGGGGTTGACCCAGGTGGAGAACTCTCGCCGCTGATGTTTGACCTGCTTGAAGCCGGATTCGAGACGCTGGTGATGATCTGGCCTGAGTGGCCGCATCAATTGCTGCGGGTGTCGGCAGCTTCCTACAACACCATTGACGAGTACGAGGCTTTGGCCAACCAGCTCACCGTTCGGGTGGGCTGAACAGGGCCTCGGCGGCTTCTTTCGAGAGGGCCTGTGATGTGTTTATGCCGTGTCTGTCGATGGCGGCGTTTATCCCCGTTGCCGGGTCGGGCAACTCCACCGGAGCATCGCTTCCACCGAGAAGGGTGACTCCTGCCTCCTCAAGGGATCTGAACGGGTAGGCCCGACTCATCCGATCGTCTCCAAGCCTCTTCACCAGCCAGGACTCCTCCGAGGCCAGGAACGCCGGCTGGATGGATGCGGTGACGCCGAGGTCCGCCATGCGGTCGATCGTCGGGTTGGTGAGAATGGAGGCGTGCTCGACACGCAGCTGTGACGGGTCGGCGCCCTTGTCAATCAGGTCGTCGAAGACATCGAGGACCGCGTCGTTGGCTCGATCACCTATTGCATGGATGGCGACCACGCCTCCAAGGTCAAGAGACGTCTTGCCCATTTCTACGGCATGGGCGAAGTCGAGACGGTCGGTCCCACGGGTGTCGGGCCGGTCGGCGTAGGGCGCGTACATCGCGGCGGTGTGCCCCCCGAGGCTCCCGTCGGAGAAATCCTTCCACCCGAGGAAGCGAATTCGTCCTTCGGCCTTGGCAATCTGTTTCCTGGCCTTCGCCAGGGCGCCGGACGTTTCGGCTATGACCAGGACGTCTATGTCGATCGGGAGGTCAGGTGCCAACCGGGTCAGTGTTTCGACCTCATCGCTCACTCCACACCACACCGGTTCGCCGGTTGAGACAATCCCCGTGACCGACCCGATTCCGATCTCCGTCAGACCGGTGAGGACGTCGAGGATCTCCGAATCCGACGGGCCCGGTACCTGCGGTGCGAGCGCTCGGGAGACGACGCCTACCGCGGCTTCTCTGAGTATCCCGTTGGGTTTCCCCGACCTGTCGCGGTCAAACGAGCCGCCGCGGGGATCGGCGGTGTCCACGTCGATGCCGGCAAGTGCCAGGGCTGCGCTGTTGGCGACGGCGATATGGCCGCAGTAACGGTAGAG
>JAZFTT010000089.1:0-8418 GCA_036446835.1 Acidimicrobiia bacterium | reverse complement strand
ACCCGCGAGTGTGTCTATCCGCCACACAGTCACGTAAGGCGCAAGCTCGGGGTCGTCCGCGAGGCGGTTCACCGCATCTGCCGCTTCGGGGCCAATGCGAAGCAGCGCCCGGAACCCGAGCCCACGGCCTGTCTCGTCAGCAGTGCGCAGCGCCTCGACCAACTGCGGAGCCCCGTCGTCGCCACGAAAGTCGACCCACGCGTCGATCTCTGCAATGGCTTCCGGTTCGGGGAGGTCGGACCCCGCGGCTAACAGTTCAACAGCGGTGGATTCGCGCAGCGCTCCGACGATCGGGGCCGATGTCACCTTCGACGCCAGGCGCTGCACCGCCCACTTGCCGAGGGGTGTCAGATTGATCACACCTCCGGTGCGTTCTGTGCCGCCGTATTCGGTCGGCACCTCGGTCACGTCCTCGACAACCACAATGCCGAGTTCTTCCAGGATGCCGAACGCTCTGCGAAGCGATCCGTCGACCAAGCGGCGGTGGAAGGCGAGCTTGTCGGCCGGTTCGTGGTCAAGCTCAAAGACGTTGAGCAGGTGGGCCCAAATGCTCTCTGATGCTTCCTCGAATTGGACATCGCCGTGGCGGTAGACATCCACGAGGATCATCGGAAGCGAGGCGTCGAGTTCCTCAGCGTACCAATCCCAGTTGTAGTGATGGCCCCGGTACCAATGCTGAGTGGGGCCGATGCTGTTGAGAAGGACGAGCCAGGCTCCATACAGCGCCGAGAGTGGTTCATCGACCCATCCGGCGTTGGGGCCGGGCAGGAGTTTCTTGCCCTTGCGTCTCAGCATCTTGGATTCCACGGCCATCCGGAAGGCGAGATCGACCTCGCCCAGGTCGGCACTCGACCTCGTCTTGAACACCCGGTCGCCGATCTGCTCGTCGAACCGGTCGCGTGTCTCCAGTAGAGCGACTAGAGCCTTGCCATCGGCGAGCTTGAGATTGCCCCTGTCCGTCAATGGTCGGCCTTCGCCGACGTAACCAACGAGTTGACGAAGTCTCTCGAAACTCACGGTGTCCCCGGCTGCCGACTCCAGCTCCTCCTCTGACGGAAGCACAACGGGCGGTAGTGGCGTTACGAATGTGCTGCCGCGAAACAAGTCGTCAGGCGCCGGCACCGGTCCCAGCACAGCGTCCCGTTCGGAGAACGGACGCTGGTTGAAGTCCTCCGTGAACCGTTGCAAAGCGCCGGCGTCCTCCAGGTCGACTCCTTCGGACTGGGCCAAGGCCCACAGTCGCTTACCCATCGACCAGTTGCTGTCATCCTTGGTTGCTGCGCGGAATCGCGGTCCGAGCTGCTCGACCGATTTGGTGAGCCGAGCGGCTTGACTCTCGGCCAAGATCCCTTTGTCACCGAGGAACCGGAGGAAGCCGGCGAACCCTGTCACCACCTGATCGAGATCGTCGGGGTCGAGCACCACCTTGGCCGGATACAGACCTAGCAGGATCTCCTCCACATCCTCGAACTCCCACCGGGACAAATCCCCATCCAGGTAGCCCCACTTGAAGTCCAGCACCTGGGCCGCCACCCAGCCGAGATCATATCCGTCATCGGTGCGTTCAAAGCGGGACACCAGATCGTCCCGGGCAGCGTAGAAGGCGTCCTCGTCGTCAGGTCCGAACCGCAATCCCACCTCCCTGACACTACAGGGGGTTCTCAGTTCCTCAGCAGGGGCATGTGGCCTTGACCTAGAAAGACCTTTCAGTCACCGGAGAGGGTCTGAAGAAGCTCTTTGGTCGCCACCTCGTAGGGCTTTGCTGTCCCCCGGGACCGGGCAGCGGAGAACTCGGAAGGGTCGAGTTGGCTTTCCAGCCCGCCCAACCACTCGGTCGCCATCTCTTCGATGGTGATGGTGTCGGAGATGGTGCTTTGCGATCTCATTGGTTCGGCGAGCACTGCCGCCAACAGCTCAACGGCCTCTTCGCCACGATTCATGTGCCCCCGGACATTCGCCACCTTGGCAACCATGCCCAGCATGTCCGCGACCATGCCCATCTCTTCTGCCGCCCCCAAACTCTCGATGAAAGCTCTCTCGGCCGCATCGAGTTGTTCGGCGGCGAGGTTGGCCTGGCCCAGGCCTTCCAGTGCAACCATCGTTCCACGTCGGTATCCGATCTCTCGACTCCGCGACACCTGTCGGGCGTAGAGCTCGATGGCGTCTTGGGGGCGTTGTTCGATGGAGGCGATCATGGCCTGGAGGTAGAGAGTCCATGTCATGAAATAGTGCTCGTCGATTTCTTCGAACACCTTCATTGCCTCCGGAAGCAAGCGTCTCGCGGTATCCAGATCTTCGAGCAGCAACGCCGGCAGAGATCTCCAGTTTTGCCCTCCTGCCACCCAGAATGGGTTGTCCAGTTTCTCGCCGCAGACGATCATCTCGTCGGCGGCCTCCGCCATTTCGTCAAGCCGACCGAGATAGGACAGGTTGATCGCCAGGTTTTGCAAACCATGCCAAAGTGGAATGGGTTCACCTCGAGCCCTGAGGACATCGAGGAGCTGCGCTGTCTGGTCTCCCTCCGGTTGGCCCAGCAAGGCCAGGCTGTATGCCTTTAAGCCCTCCGCAAGGGCTTTCAGGATGGGCGCCGATTCGTCTGATGATTCGTCCTTGGCCTCCAGCGCCTGGTCGAAGAGGGCCACGGCTGCGAGATACCACCCCCGAAGCTCATACAGGATGTGTAATCCGTAAACCATCTTCAGAGCCTCCTCGAAGCTCTGAGTCTGCAGGAGATGACGCCAGGCCACACGGATGTTGTCGAGGTCCTCCTCCACCTTGTCCAACAACGCAGGTTGGTTGCCGAGAAAGAACTGCGCGAAGAATTCGTTCATCAAGTCGGCATGAAAGACGCCATGTGCGTCCTGCACCCGGAGACAGTGATCCTTGTCGGCCTTTAGTTCCGCCTCGGCGTACTGGCGGAGCAATTCGTGCACCGTGTATCGGCCGGTTTCCGGGCTTGGGGAGATGAGAGACTTGTTGACCAGCGTCGCCAGATTTCGCAAAGAAGCGTCAGCCACAGCCGCAGCCGCCTCCCGTGTGAAACCACCTCGAAAGACGGAAAGAGCAGCGAATATGTCTCGCTCATCGTCACTGAGGAGGTCCCAGGAGTACTGGAAAACAGCGCGGACGCTGCGTTGCCGGTCGGGGACATCTCCCATTTCGGTTTCTAGAAAATCGAGATTCTTTGCAATCTCCGAAGCGATCTCGGGCACGGGCAACATGTCCACCCACGCCGCGGCAAGAAGTATGCCCAGCGGCATTCCACCTGTGGTTTGCAGGATTTCCGCCAGCGGGTCGAGGTCCTCTCTTTCGAGCGCGAAGGCCGGCTTCGATCGTTTGGCGGCATCGAGAAAGAGACGAACCCCGCTTGTTTGCAGGGCCTCTTCGGCTGCAGCCCAGCTCGTCTCCAAACCGGCAAGGGTGAGCACCACTTCCCCCGTGGTGTTGAGTTTGGCGCGGGATGTGACGATCACTGTCACATTTGGTGCTGCCCTGAGGATCTCGGTGACTATCGATGCGCCTTCGATGAGGTGCTCGAAGTTGTCGAAAAGAAGGAGCTGTGTCTTGTTCCCCAGATAGGTCAGTAGCTGGTTTTGCAGTGCTTCGTCAGAAGAAAACGCGACTCCGATGGACTCGGCGATTGTCTGGATTATGTCCGCTGTCGAACTGATCTCCGCCAGGCTGATCAAGAAGACCCCGTCGGGGTAGTCGGCAGTGACGTCGGCGGCGGCCTGCATGGCAAGACGTGTCTTGCCGGCGCCACCCGGGGCAAGGATCGTCAGCAGCCTGGTTTCGCCGAGCAGTCGGGTGGCCTCCGCCAACTCGGCCTGACGACCGACAAAGTCGGTGAGCTGCTGTGGAAGGTTGTTGGGTGTGGCATCCAGCGATTTCAGAGGTGGAAAGCTGTCTGGAAGACCGTCGACATCGAGTTGGTAGACATGTTCTGGACGGGTGAGATCCTTCAGAGCGTGTTCGCCCATGTCTCGAATCGTCACACCCTGGGGAAGTTGATCCTGAACCAGCTCCCAGGTGGTGCGGGAGAGGACGGTCTGTCTGCCGTGGGCGATCCCTCTGAGTCGTGCCGCCCTGTTCACCGCTGATCCGTAGTAGTCGCCAAGCTGCAAGTCGGCCGCCCCGGTATGCAGCGATGCCCTGACGTGCAGCGGTCGGTCGGTGGCCCAATCAACTGCCGCCAGCCGAAGTTGGACCGCAGCCGCGGCGGCAACCGCTTCGTGGGCGCTTTCGAAGACGATGAAACGGCTGTCGCCTTCACCGCGAGACTTTACGGAGACTCCGGCGTGCTCGCTCACTGCCTGATCGATGGCGTCGTCGTGTTGCTGGAGGGCCTCCATCATCGTCTCCGGCGCCTCCTCCCAGAGCCGGGTGCTCCCCTCCACGTCAGTGAACAGGAATGTGACTACCCCATCGGGAAGGTTCGGCGTCGTCGTCATCGAGTCACGTTTTGGGCTACTTCGTCGAGCTCCGGATGCTCGGCCGCCACGGTCTCGGCGAGTTCGGCCGTCTCTCCCCACGGGTCGGCCCCGAATCGGTATGCCTCAAAGGTAGGGCCGGCGTTGCTGTCGGGGCCGAGCGGTTGGCTGACCAGATATCGGGCTGTGGGGCTCAGCCCGAACCGCATGAGCTTGTAGAGACGCCCGATCGCCTCGCCCTGATCCTGAGTTCCTGAGTAGAGGTCGTTCATCGTGACGTACACCAGACCATAAAAGGCATTGAACAGCTCGGAGACCTTTCGGAGGTGGTCTGGGAAGTCCTCCGTTCGTGGATTATCCGGCACCGGCCAGACCGGTCCGATCGGACTGGCGCCATCGGCGATCTTGAGGTACTTGTAGTAGTGGGTGAGCTCCCGGTGGTCGGGGTCCGCCCATCGCTGGTCGCTGACCCCTTCGCCCTGGTGAATGATGATCTCGAGGGCCTCGTCGGCGCTGGCCCGGTCCTGGATGAGCATCAGTCCACCGGCGTCGGCTGCGTTGTAGGTGACCGGGCCGTAGAAGGCAGGCTCGGAGAGCTGTCGGGTCGGCTGGTGGTCGGCGAAGAGATCTATCTTCTCGCTCAACCTATCGATGGCCAGTTCCAGGGCGTTATAGAACTGTCCCAAAGTCTCAAAATTGTCGTCTTCGGGGATGGCACCCGGAGCCTGTGGTTTCTCGATGGTCAGGAAGGTGTCTTTCACCAGTTCGGGCGAGCAGCGTTTCAACTCCAGAACCAACTCCGGCTGGTGATGAGCAAGCGGCGACGGGTAGGCCGGGATCATCTCGTGATCGAAATGAGGGTCGCCCCCGATCGCCGCGCTCAGATTGGCGGTGAGACAGGCATGGAGCATTTCTTCGACCACGACGCTTGCGATCAGACGGGCCGCCTCCGACTCGGGGTCCTTGATGGAGTAAAATGCGTAGAGGTATGGCGGGATCGTGGAGAGCTCCACTTTCGTCGCCAATGCGACGTGCGTTCTCAGATCTTCGATCGTCTCTATTGCCATTGTCCGGCCACACGCTACCTGGGTAGTCGGGCCTCGAGCCCGTCGATGATGATCTCCAACCCGAACATGTATTCGTCGTCAAACTGGCATTGAGCTAGCAATGGAGCGAGACGGGCGACGTGGGGGAAGTGGTCGGCCACCTCGTGCATCCGTGCCCCCAGATTGGCGAGGTCCTTCTCCATAGCGCCGGGATTGGTCGCTTGCTGGAAGGAGTAGCCCATGGTGTGTGATGCCAACATCTGCCATGCGTGATGCTGGTCTTCCTCACTGAATCCTGCCTCGTCGAAGATCCCCAGCACGTGGTCCATGAATGACAGTGCGCCGGGTCCGAAGTTCCCTCGCTGCATGAGTAGGACGACCACCCATGGGTGTGCAGTGAAATGATCCATTGCACCCGAGCCGATCTGACGCATCTGGTCCTTCCAGTCGAGACTGGCGTCGGGGAGGGGAATCTGGGCGAAGACGTTGTCGATCATCCCGTCGTAGATCTCGTCTTTGTTCTCCACATGGTTGTAGAGCGACATGGCTTCGACCCCAAGCTCGGCGCCCAGCTTTCGCATAGACAGGTCGTCGACCCCATGGGCGTCGGCATAGGCCACGGCTGCTTCGATGATCCGCTCCCTGGTGAGGGGAGCACGGGCTGTTGTGGTCATACCTGCATCGTAAATCACAGTGTCCTCCAATGGCGGGTCTCCAAGGGTGGTCTTGACATCCCTATACTTACGCCGTATACATACACCGTACACTTACACTGTACGCATACAGCGTGCATATTTCAAGAGGAGAAAGAACATGGCGATAGGACCAGAAACCCTCGCTAAAAGCAGCGCCCGAAGACCCTGGAGGACGATCTCGGTATGGGTGGTGTTGCTCATCACAGCCGTAGTGCTGTCCTCCCAGCTTCTCGGGGACGCCCTCACCACGTCGGTCACCTTCACCAACGAGGAAGAGTCGGTACAGGCACTCGAACTGATCGAGGAGGTGAGGGGAGCCGAGGTTGACACCGAGTTCGTGGTGATCACGTCTGAGGCCGCCACGGTATCGGACCCCGAGTATGTGGCTTATGTGACCGAGGTGCAGACCGCACTCGCCGCCTCAGCCGTGGTTACCGGTGTCGGTTCGTATCTCACCGAGGATGGGCCAGTTTCGGAGTCTGGGAACACCGCACTCCTTCCAGTGACAGTGGCCGGCAACGATGCTGATGAGTTCACCGCCAATGCCGAACTCGTGAGAGAGACCGTTGCAGAAGTCGAGGCACCCGACGGCTACAGGGCACTGGTTGCCGGACCGGCGACACTGGCCAACGACTTCAACGAGATCGCCGAGCAGGATCTCGCAACTGGAGAGACCATCGGCATCGCAGTGGCGCTCGTGGTGCTGGTCTTCGTCTTCGGCTCGATCGCCGCCGGTGTTGTCCCGATCATCCTCGGCGTCGTGGCCATAGCCGTCGCCATGGGCCTCGCCGCCCTCGTCGGTCAGGCCTTCGAACTGAGCTTCTTCATCACCAACATGATCACCATGATCGGTCTTGCCGTCGGTATCGATTATTCGCTGTTCATCGTTTCCCGCTATCGGGAGGAGCGAAACAAGGGCTACGAGAAGATCGAAGCGATCGGGCGATCCGGCGCCACCGCTACCCGGGCCGTGCTCTTCAGTGGTTTGACCGTTGTGCTGGCTCTCGTTGGCATGCTCATCCTGCCCAACACGCTGTTCCGCTCACTGGGCATCGGCGCCATACTCGTGGTGATAGTTGCCATGGCGGCTTCTATGACTCTGCTGCCTGCCGTGCTCTCGATCATGGGCGACAAGATCAACGCTCTCCGGGTGCGGCGTCGCGGTTCATTGGAGACGCAGTCCAAGTTCTGGGACCGGGTTACCAAGGTGGTGATGGGTCGCCCGGTCGTTTCCTTGGTGGTCTCGATGGGCTTCCTTCTCATCGCCGCAACCAGCTTCTTCTCCATCGACACAGGACTCGCCGGGGTCTCGACATTGCCCGAGGAGATCGAATCGGCTCAGGCCTTCGCCATCCTCCAGGAGGAGTTCTCGGGAGGCCTCACTTCCCCGATGGAGGTTGTCGTCACCGGCGAAGGAACCACCGAGACGGTTGCAGCTCTTCAGCAGGCCATCGCTGCCGACGGTGGTTACGGACCGTCGATTGTCGATCCGCTTTCGACCGATGAGTTGGCCATCCTTTCGGTGCAGCTTCTCGGCGACGTGGCTTCGGTTGAGTCCATGGATGCTGTCGTGCATCTGAGAAGCGACATCATTCCCGCTGTTGCCGTCGACGCGGAGGTCTATGTCGGTGGTGAAACGGCGACCACCGTCGACTTCATCGGACAGACCGATCAGTACACCCCGATCGTCTTTGCGGTGGTGCTCGGCCTGTCGTTCATCTTGCTGACGGTGGCGTTCCGGTCGATCGTCATCCCCGGCAAGGCCATCGCAATGAACCTGCTGTCGGTAGGCGCCGCCTACGGGTTGATCGTTGCGTTCTTCCAAGTGGGGGTCGGTCCCGAGTGGGTCAAGGACATTGCATCCGCCTTCGGGTTCAGCCAGGTGGAGACAATCGAGAGTTGGCTTCCCCTGTTCCTGTTCTCGGTGCTGTTCGGGTTGTCGATGGACTACCACGTGTTCCTCCTTTCGAGGATCAAAGAGCGGTTCGACCAGACGGGTGACAACTCCGAGTCGGTGGCCTACGGGCTGCGCAACACCGGTGCGCTCATAACCGGAGCGGCGGTGATCATGGTTGCCGTGTTTGCCGGGTTCGCTGCCGGACGGCTGGTCAGTTTTCAACAGATGGGCTTCGGTCTCGCTGTGGCCGTGCTGTTGGACGCCACCATCGTCAGGACGGTCCTGGTGCCGGCTTCGATGAAGCTGCTCGGCAACTGGAACTGGTACTTCCCGGGTTGGCTCGAGTGGAT
>JAZFTT010000088.1:0-3221 GCA_036446835.1 Acidimicrobiia bacterium | reverse complement strand
TGGACCTCGACCTTGCCCGCTCCGGCCAGCTTCCCAAACCCCTTGACCACCTCGACACCACGCTTCTTCAAGAGACCGGCCAGACCTCTGACCAGGCCTTCTACCGTCTGGTTCTTCCGGGCGAGAGCAGCCGACCAGTCGATCTGTGGCTGGGAGGTGACCACGCCGAACTCGGCGGCGTGACTGACCGTGCTGTACACCTCGGCGATATGGAGCCACTGCTTGGCGGGGATGCACCCCCTGATGAGACAGGTGCCTCCGGGGCGCTCTTTGTCGACAAGCGCCACCGACAACCCGAAGTTGTGGGCATAAAGCGCCGCGGCGTAGCCGCCTGGGCCACCACCCACGATGACGATGTCGTGCAATTCTTGACCTTTCCTATTCCAGACGGTGAGCCTAGTAACGGCCTCAGTTACCCTCCGAGACCCATGCAAACCCGCTGGTTGCTCATCACATCGGCCGTGCTGGCGTTGGTCATCGTCGCCGCTGCCGCCATCTGGCTGCTCCGTCTGCTCACATGACCGAGCGCCTGACCATCACCACCTCAGACGGTGTGACCCTCGAGGCCCGGATCGATTCCCCCGGCGCGCCGGAGCGTCTCACGGTGTTCTGTCACCCTCATCCTCTTCATGGCGGGTCTATGAATGCGCCGTTGATGATCGGGGTGACCCAGCGTTTGGTCGAGAGAGGGCATTCGGTGCTTCGTTTCAATTTCAGGGGCACCGGTGAGAGCGGCGGCTCCCACGACTACGGCGAGGCTGAGCAAGACGACGTCGCGGCAGCCATCGAACATGGCGCGTCCGGAGAACTTCCACTGGGTTTGGCCGGCTGGTCCTTCGGAGCCGGCACCGCATTGCGATGGCTGGCAGCGGCCGGCTCCACGATTCCATACGTGGGCATCGCCCCGGCCGCGGAGAAGTTGCCGTCGGAGCTACCTGAGGGGTCCAAGCGGATCATCCTCGGAGACCGGGACCAGGTCATCGACGGTGAAGCAGTGCGGACCTACGCCGAGACAATGGGCATCGACTTGGTTGTGACGCCCGGAGATCACTTCTTCCACGGACGCGGGAAGAGGATCGGAGACTTCGTCGGTCAGGGTATCGAGACCCTCTCCGGCTAACCCCCCTTCAGAGGGGGGACAGACTCAGACCGGGTTGAAACCCCTGTTGGCCGCCTCGGCGAGACTGTCTGGAGCGAATGACTGAAGAAGGTTGAGGTCGAGAAGAGCCTCCGCCTCCACTCTCTCCTCGAGTTCGCTGAATTGGTCCGAGTCGTCGCAGTCGTAGACCAACATCGTGTCTCTCGTCCCGACAAACCGGTAATCCTCGAAACGGCGAAGCCGGCTCAATCGTCAGAGTCTTCCTCGATGCCGGTATCCACCTCGGTCGAGCACATCGGACAGGTGACCACGGGGACCATCCCCACGATGAACTTGAAACCGCATTCGGGGCACTCGATCTTCGGCATGGGCAGGTCCGGCTGAGGAGGCGGTGGTGGAGGTGGAGGTGGAGGTGGAGGTGGAGGTGGAGGTGCTCCCACCCCGGACGGCCCGACACCAGGCGCCGCCGGGTAGCCACCGACCTCGGGAGGCGCGGCAGGCGCCTCCCGCGAAGACGGTGCCTCCCGAACAACATTCACCGAGCCACAAACCGGACAGGGAAACCGGCCTGCCCCCGAGACATCGAACTCTGTCCGACACGATCCGCAACGAACCTTCATTCCTCTTCTCCCAATTCGACTCGCTCACCAACCGCCCCGATCGCCATCAAATAGTCGGCCTCGAGACGGAGCACTTCCTCAACGTCTTCAGGAGAGTAGGACACACCGTGCTTTGCCTGAATCTGACCGACGATCCACTCGACGGAAGCGTCGTGGCCTCCGGCAACGGTCTCCACCGGGGTGCTCCGATGATCCTGGGCGAGGCCCTGTAGGTAGAAGACCTCCCACTCCAGAATTCGGCGGACATCGGGCCTGGTCAGAGAGGAATCTTCGGAGAGTCCGGCGTGGGCGTGTTTGACTGCGTCCTCGACGACATATTCGAGTGGCTCGTATGAGGGACGTCGTTTCGCCTCCTGCCAGACGATGACAGCGATGATCAGCAGGAACACTCCAACAAGAAGAGCAACGAACGATACGACGGCCTCGGTCGACACAGGCGTTGAGTATCAGAGATGTTCCCGGTCTGAGCAAACCTCTTCAGAAAGAGGTGCCGTTCAGAACGCCTCGACGGGAAGATCCATCAGGGAGCCGTCCTCGGCGGCGGCGGCATCGCGACGGGCGGCAACCTTGGGCGCGACATCGTTGAGCAGCCAGCGGGCCGACTCCACCTTGCCCAAGTAGAACGGATCTTCGGCCACTTTCTCGATGGCGATCTCGGCGTGTCTCAGCATCTGCCAGGCGATGACAATCTCGGACAGCGACTCGAGAAGTGCGTCGGTCTGAAGACCGACCTTGTAGATCTCCTTTTTGTCCCCGGCTATCGAAGCCATCAGATGCTCGACCATCGACCCGAGCTGGGTCTGGACATCATCGAGGATCGTCCCGAGCTTCTCTCTCTCAGCGGCCAGTGGGTCATCCTCTGTACCACCCTTGATGAACTCGACGATCTCAGCCGACAGCGCTGCAAGCGCCGAGCCCTGATCACGGGCGATCTTGCGGAAGAACAGGTCAAGCGCCTGAATGCCAGTCGTCCCCTCGTAGATCGTGTCGATCTTGGCGTCCCTGATGTACTGCTCGATCGGGTAATCCTGGGTGTATCCGGAGCCGCCGAACACCTGCATCGAGGTGGCCAGCAACTCGTAAGCCTTCTCAGACGAGTAGCCCTTGACCATCGGAAGGAGGAGGTCGTTGCGACGCTTCCAGTGATCGTCATCCGGATGAAGCTGGATCTGGTCCTGGACCCACGCCGTATAGAAGACCAGTGCCCGAAGACCCTCTGCGTAGGCCTTCTGCTTCATCAGCATCCGGCGAACGTTGGGATGACGAATGATCGGAACTCTGGGCGCGGTCTTGTCAGCGGCCTCGGTGAGGTCGGGGCCTTGCACACGCTCCTGGGCGTACTCCAGAGCATTGAGATAACCGGTGCTCAGGGTTCCCATGGCCTTGGTGCCGATCATCATCCGGGCCCATTCGACAACCCTGAACATCTGTCGGATCCCGTCGTGCTTGTCTCCGACGAGGTAACCAACGGCGGGCTCATCAACGCCGAACGTCATCTCACA
>JAZFTT010000087.1:0-10299 GCA_036446835.1 Acidimicrobiia bacterium | reverse complement strand
ATCGGCCCACTAGATGGAAAGAAGTTCACTCTCACCTGGTCCTACCATCCGAAACCCCTCAACACAGCCGTCGCCAATTCTGCTCTGCTCATCGCCGCCAAGTTCGGAATGGACGTCACGCTCCTCTGCCCGAACGAAGAGTTCATACTCGATGATCGTTATCTGGACATAGCGCGGTCAGACGCGAGGTCCAATGGTCGGAGCCTCACAGTCACCCATGACATCGAAGCCTCCTATCGAGGTGCCGACATCGTCTACGCCAAGAGTTGGGGTGCCCTCCCCTACTTCGGCAACTGGGAAGCTGAGAAACCCATCAGGGATCAGTACCGCCACTTCATCGTGGACGAGGAGAAGATGGCTCTCACCAACGATGCCCTGGTGAGTCACTGTCTTCCGATGAGGCGAAACGTAATCATGACCGATGCCGTGTTTGACGCCGGCACTTGCTTTGCCTACGACGAGGCCGAGAACCGTCTCCATACCCAAAAAGCGATCATGAGCAAATTGGTGGAGAGCGGCTGATGATGCCTCCCCACCAAGACGTCCGCCACACAATCGTTCAGCTCCTGTCGAACATGAGCGACGGGAAAGAGATTCGCACCTATCTCAGCCGATTCTCCCAGCTCGATCAGTCGCGATTCGCGGTTATCAAGATCGGCGGGGCCATCCTCCAGAGCAGACTCGAAGAGACAGCGGCCGCTCTTGCCCTTCTCCACACGGTCGGACTCACTCCGATAGTCATCCACGGCGGCGGTCCCCAGCTCGACGACCGGCTGGCGAGCGATGGCATCGTCACTGACAGGGTCGATGGCTTGAGAGTCACGACCAGTGAGGTGCTCGATGCTGCCCGCGACATCTTCACGGCGCAGAACATCGCTCTCGTCGAGGCGGTGAGGGGCCGGGGCGTGTCCGCCCATGGGCTCACTCAGGGCGCGTTCGACGCAGACATCGTCGATCAGGACAAATACGGCTTCGTCGGCGAGCCGACGGGGCTCCATCTAGATCTATTGCGATCGATCGTGAAATCCGGGGCGATCCCGATCCTCACATGCCTCGGTGTGGCCCGCGGAGGGCAGTTGGTGAACATGAACGCCGACTCGGCCACACGTCTACTAGTCCACGAGATCCAACCGATGAAGATCATCTTCCTTGTCGACTCCGGTGGTCTCCGTGACGGCGAGGGCCGGATCATCGAGTCAATCAACCTCGCTTCTGACTTCGACGACCTGATGAGCCAGGATTGGGTCCACTCCGGAATGAGGCTCAAACTCGCCGAAATCAGCCGTCTTCTCGATGACACTCCCCCATCGACCTCGGTGTCGATCACCAGCCCTGCCACCCTGGTCAGAGAATTGTTCACCCACGGGGGCGCAGGCACCCTCGTCCGCAAGGGCGAGAAGATCGTCAAATACGAAGATAAGGCCGATCTCGACAGGGACCGTGTCGAGGACCTCATCCAGGATGCGTTTGGTCGAAAGTTGGAGCCCCGCTGGTGGAACGACCTGGACCTGTCCGCCGCTTATGTCTCCGAAAGTTACCGGGCCGGCGCGGTGGTGACCAGACTCGATGACTTCACCTATCTCGACAAGTTCGCGATTCATGAGAGCGCCCAGGGAGAAGGACTGGCACGAACTGTCTGGACCTATGTGACAAAGGACTTCCCGGTGCTCTTCTGGAGATCGAGAAGCGACAATCGTTTCAACGCCTTCTATGCCAAGGAGGCCGAAGGTTCGGTGAAACAAGGCCATTGGACCATTTACTGGATAGGTGAGAACGACTTCGACAAGATCAGCCGGGCCGTGAAGAGGCTGAGCGAACTGCCTGCAGCCTTCCGCAGGGACTCCTCCGGTGTCTGAGCGCCGTTCCGTCGGGGTTGTCGGCGCAAGAGGGCATACCGGAAGCGAGCTGTTGCGACTCCTGGCCGGCCACCCCGGCTTCGCCGTCGAGTACGCCGGGTCGAGGGAGCTAGTCGGTCAACCGGTGCCTGAGATCGACGGACTAACATTTGGGGCACTCGCTGCCGAGGGCGTAGCGGGGTTGGAACTTGATGCAGTGTTTCTGGCGCTTCCGAACGGTGCCAGTAAGCCATACGTCGCCGCGCTCCCCTCCGACACTGTGATCGTTGACATCTCCTCTGACCACCGGCTGGATGATGCGTGGGTATACGGTCTCCCCGAGCTTCACCGGGCAAAGATCGCAGGAGCCATGCGAATCGCCAACCCGGGTTGTTATGCGACAGTGATGCAACTGACGGTTGACCCCTTCGTCGAGGATCTCGATGGAGTGCCCGCCCTATTCGGGGTCTCCGGATACTCGGGAGCGGGCACCAAGGCATCACCCATGACCGATCCTGACAGGCTCGCCGACAACCTGATGCCATACATGCTCGTCGGCCACAACCATGAACAAGAGGCGACATACCACCTGGGCCACGCTGTTCGATTCATGCCCCATGTTCACCAGGCTTTCCGAGGACTGCTCGTGACGTCACACATCCCAGTGTCAACGCCAACGACCCCGGAAGACGCAAACCATCGTCTGCATGAGGTCTACTCCGACGAGCCATTGATAGATATCCAAGAAGAGATACCGGAGCTTCGTGATGGCACCGGGCGACTGGGTGTGCTGCTTGGTGGAGTGAATGTCAGCGAGGATGGTCGGAACATCGTGGTTGTGGGAGCCGAAGACAATCTTCTCAAAGGGGCGGCAGTGCAAGCTGTGCAGAATCTCAACCTCGCCTTTGCTCAACCAGAACTCGCCGGCATCCTCTGATGGCGTTCAGTGCAACCGAACTGATCGAAACCAAACGTGACCATGGCGTGCTCAGCACAGATGCCATCGCCTGGTTTGTCGACGCCTACACGAAGGGGACGGTGGCCGACTATCAGATGTCGGCGATGGCGATGGCAATTCTCCTCAATGGAATGAATAACGCGGAGCTGAGCGCGTGGACCCTTTCGATGCTCCATTCCGGCGATGTGATGGACTTCTCCGATGTGGCAGCACCGAAGGTCGACAAACACTCGACTGGCGGTGTTGGTGACAAGATCTCAATCCCACTGGCGCCCCTAGTGGCATCGTGTGGTGTGGCCATTCCGATGATCTCTGGCCGTGGTCTCGGCCACACCGGGGGAACGCTAGACAAGCTGGAGTCGATCACCGGCTTCACCACTGGCCTTCAGACGGACGAGTTCCGCTCGATCTTGGTCAGACACGGGCTCGTCATGGCCGGGCAATCGGAGACCATAGTGCCCGCCGACCGCGAGTTCTACGCCCTCCGCGACGCCACCGGCACTGTTCCCTCGATCCCCCTCATTTCCAGCTCGATCATGTCGAAGAAACTGGCCGAAGGCCTCGATGGTCTATTCCTCGACGTCAAGACCGGATCCGGGGCCCAGATGCAGGAGCTGGACAGCTCGCGGGAGTTGGCCCAAACCATGGTCGGCGTCGGTGAGTCGTACGGGGTGAACACCGTGGCCTTCATCACCTCAATGGAGCAGCCCTTAGGTCATGAGGTCGGGAACGCCAATGAGATCAAGGAATCTGTGGACGTTCTCAGGGGATCGGGCCCTGACGACGTCGTTGAGCTGACGCTCGCTTTCGGCGAGGTGATGTTGGAGCTGGCAGGCATCGACGGGGGGCGTGAGCGTCTTGGAGATGCGCTCGCCTCTGGCGACGCTCTCAACAAGTTCATCGAGGTGACGGAAGCACATGGAGGCGACAGCGATCAGATTCGCGACACCTCTCTTCTCCCGGTAGCCCGACACCAAACGACCATCACCGCCGACAAGGCCGGGTACCTCCATGTCTGCGATGCCCGATCTATCGGTATCGCCGCCACCCGACTTGGCGCAGGACGCGAACGAACAGACGATGTGATCGACCCTGGGGTGGGGATAACTGTCCACGCCAAGATCGGCGACCCGGTGTCCCGGGGTGACATTCTCGCCACTGTCAGATATTCAGACGACTCGCGCTGGCTCGCTCAGCAAGACCGGCTTGGCGCTGCTTTTGTCATTGCCGAGGAGCCTGTTCAGGCCCCCGATCTGATAGTGGAACGCATCGATTCCGGAAGCTTCTGAGCGTGGATTTCATAGCGCGACAGCCAGTTACCATCGCCGCCGAATTCGAACAAGGAGCTATGCGGTATGAAGGTCCTCGTCTGTGTCAAGCAGATCCCCGATCCGGCCACCCCTTACACCCTCGAAGAGGGAACGCACTGGTTGACACGCCCTGACGACCAGATCCTCGACGACACCGACCGCTATGGGGTGGAAATGGGTCTTCAGCTGGCCCAGGCCAACGAGGGAACGCTCACATTGGTGAGCATGGGACCTGCCGGCAACGCCCAGGGAATTCGTCAGGCCCTGGCCATGGGCGCCGACAAGGCAATCATCATCGAAGATGGCTCGCTTCGTGGCGCCGATGCCCTGACAACGTCGAGAGTTCTCGCTGCCGCTATCGAAAGGGAAGGCTTTGATCTGGTAATAGCCGGCACCGAGTCGACGGACGGATACTCGGGAGTCATTCCTCAGATGCTCGCTGAGCACCTCGGCACTCCCGCACTCACCTATGCGAAAAACGTCGATATCGGCGACGGAACGGTAACCATCGACCGTCAGACCGACGACGGTTACGACGTGGTGGCGACAGATCTGCCTGCTGTCGTATCGGTTACTGCTGGCGCGGTCGAGCCTCGTTATCCCACCTTCAAAGGGATCATGGACGCCAAGAAGAAGCCGGTGGAGCATCTGACTCTCGACGACCTCGGCGTCGAGACCTCGTCCGATCAGAAAGTCATCTCGATCTCGGATGGGACTGAGAGAGCGGCTGGTCAGAAAATCGAAGACGACGGTGAGGCCTACCAGGCCATCGTCTCGCTCCTCGAAGAGAGAAAGGTGATCTGAGATGGCGTCGGTATGGGTGTTCATCGAAGAAGTCAACGCAACGCCGTCGGTCCTGGGACTCGAGCTTCTGGCCAAGGCAAGAACGGTTGGCGATGTCACCGCTGTCTATCTCGGGACCGGGAGCGACGAAGCATTCGCCGTCCTGGGCGAGCACGGGGCTAGCTCGGTGCTACACGCAGACAGCGGCGACCGACTCCCGTCGGGACCACTCGCCGCTGCCCTTGCCGACCGGATGGCCGCCGAGTCGCCGGAACTGGTCTTGTTCGGCCAGGCCTACACCGACAGAGACGTGGCCGGACGTCTTGCCGCTCGATTGGGCGTCGGAGTTCTGGCCAATGCTTCGGATGTCCGTCTGACGGACGAAGGTGTGGAGACGGATCACGAGATCTTTGCTGGCAGCCAGATCGCCACCGCATCGTCATCGAACGGGCCGTTCCTGGTGCTGATTCGTCCCAAGTCATTTGCGGCGGAAGCAACGGGAGGAGATGCCCCTTCGGTTGACACTCTCGATCTTTCCGATGTTGGCGACTCTGAGGCGAAGATCGTCGAATCCCACGTCGAAGAGCGCGAAGGGCCCCAGCTTGGTGATGCCGGCGTCGTCGTAGCCGGGGGACGCGGTCTTGGTTCGTCCGAGGGCTACGAGTTGGTCGAGAAACTCGCCAAGCAGTTGGGCGCCGCCACCGGTGCCACACGGGCCATTGTCGATGCAGGCTGGGTCCCTTATGCGAAACAGGTGGGGCAGACGGGCAAGACCGTCAAGCCTGATGTCTACATCGCCGTCGGTATCTCGGGGGCGATGCAGCATCTTGTCGGCATGAAGGACGCCGGCACCATCATCGCCATCAACAAGGATCCCGATGCCCCTATATTCTCGGTGGCCGACCTCGGGATCGTGGGTGACGTCCACAGTGTGCTTCCACAGTTGATCGACGCGCTCGAAAGCCGCTGACCGATAGCCGGGAAAACGCGTAGGCTTCCCTTATGCGCGCCCGGATCACTTTCGCCGTGCTGACTCTGATAGTCGCTGCCTGCGGCGCGGCGGGTGAGACGGCGACCACCACTACCACCGATTCAGAACCCGCGACCACGGTCGCACCCGAAACGACGACCAGCATTGCCGGGACAACCACCAGTGCGCCGGCCGAGGAAACGACTACCACCACACCCCCGGTTTCCGGTGCTCGGTTCGTGCTCACCAGCATTTCATTCGGAGATGGAGGAATGGTCGTCATCACCAATATCGGCGATGAAGCCGGAAACCTCGGCGGACACTTCCTCTGTCAGCTGCCGTCCTACTTCGCTATCCCTGACGTCGACGTGCCGGCTGGCGGATTCGTCGCCATCAGCACCGGAGGGAGCGTGTTCCAACCCCCGCCCGGCGCGATCACCATCGACGAGATTGCCGCCATCGGCACGCTCAAACCCGTCGACGGAGAAGTCGGGCTGTATACGTCAGCACTTTTCGGCAGGGCGACCGACATCATCAGCTATGTGGAGTGGGGCAGCTCAGGACACGGGCGCAGTTCGGTGGCCGTCGAGGCCGGGATTTGGAGCGGCTTCGTTCAGACGACCGTCGACAGTGTGACGATCCTGGCAAATACCGCGCCTCCCGCCGAGGCCGCCCATTGGGACGTTGGTTGAGAGTCAGAGGTTGAATTGGTGAGGCAACAGCTCTTCGAGGGTGTGCTCCCGGACGACTGAGCCATCCCCGGCGGTCACGATCACCTTCTCGACGCCGAATTCCGCCATTTCCTGACGGCAGCGACCACACGGGTATGCCCCTTCGACGCTGTCCGCGTCGATACACGCGACCGCAATACAGACGATTTTTCGGATACCCCGGGAGACGGCCGTGTTGATCGCGGTAGATTCTGCACACGAGGAGACCGGGTAGGAGGCATTCTCGATGTTGGCGCCCGTGAAGATCTCCCCATCCGCACCTACCACAACGGCGCCAACCCGAAAGTGCGAGTACGGGGAGTATGAGCCCTCAGCAGCCTCTCGTGCCGCCAAAGCAAGTTCATCGTTGTTCATGATTCCTCCAGCAATGCATCGACAAAGCTATCCGGGTCGAACTCCAACAGGTCGTCTAATCCTTCTCCCACACCAATGAGCTTCACCGGAACACCAAGATCCTTCTCCACGGCGATGATGATGCCGCCTCGAGCCGTGCTATCCAGCTTTGTCAGGATGATGCCCGTGACCGGCACCGTCTCCGCGAACTCGCGCACCTGAGCCAGACCGTTCTGTCCCGCAGTCGCATCCAGGACCAAGAGCACCTCATCGACGACACCATCACCGGCGGCGACCCGGTGGATCTTGGCCAACTCCGCCATCAAATTCTTGTTTCCGTGGAGCCGTCCAGCCGTATCGATGATCACGACATCGGTCCCCTTGGCCCGAGCCGAGGTCAGGGTGTCAAAGGCGACAGAGGCAGGGTCGCCGCCGGCCTGGCCTCCCACCACGTCCACTCCAACACGGTCTCCCCAGGTCTGAAGTTGCTCACCTGCGGCCGCCCTGTAGGTGTCTGCTGCACCGAGAATGACGGTCTTGTTCTCGTCCTTGAGTCGTTTGGCCAGTTTGGCGACCGTCGTTGTCTTCCCGGTGCCGTTGACTCCGACCACCAGCCACACGGACGGCCGGCTCCTCGTAGTCAGGCCGCGCTCCCCATCGCCCAACTCTCCCCTGAGTCGCGTGGACAACGCCGCCCTCGCCTCCCGGGCAGTCTCTGGCTTCGTGGAACGGACACCATCCACGATGTGACTGGCTGCCTCGACTCCGACATCCGCAGCGAGGAGGGCCTCCTCGATCTCGCCCCATGTGGACTCGTCGATTCCCGATCTCCACGCTTTGCGAAGAGCAACCCCAAGGGTGCCCGCTGTTCTTGCCAGCCTGTTCCCTTCGACGACGGTGCCTTTGGCCTCTCCTGTCCGTCGAAACAACAGCAGCCCGACGATCATCGCCACGACGGCAATGACCACGAGGGTGACCAGTATCGAGTTATCCATTCGGAATTGGAGCCTATGCCACCTGTTCGGAAACGACCATCGTCATGTCCTTTCGGATGGCCTGTGACGAGCCACCGGGCTCCATGGTCACCCCATAGAGGACATCGGCGGCTTCCATCGTCTGCTGCTGGTGGGTCACGATGAGAAGCTGGGCTCTCTGTTTGAACTCGTCGACGATGCGGAGAAAGCGGCGCAGGTTGGTGTCGTCGAGGGCGGCCTCCACTTCGTCCAGGACATAAAAGGGGCTTGGCCGGGCTTCAAACACGGCGAAGAGAAACGCCAGTGCCGCAAGGCTGCGCTCGCCACCGGAGAGCAGGGTCATCTGACTGACCTTCTTCCCCAGTGGCTGGGCATCAATCGCCACACCTGAATGGGTGGCGTCGCCGTCGATCACCCGAAGTCTGCCACGTCCGCCGGGAAAGAGAACGGCGAAATACCGCTCGTATGCTTCAGCCACCTCACTGAAAGCAGCCTGGAAACGCTGCTCGATTTCCTCTTCCAGGGCTGTGATGACCTTTCGGAGCTCAGACCGGGACGACTCGATGTCACTAATCTGATCCGACAGGAAGGTGTGACGCTCATCCAACTCCCGGAACTCTTTAGCGGCCAGAGGGTTGATCGGCCCCAGGCGGCTCAGCTGAGCGCTCTTCGACTCGAGGAGCGCCTCGAGATTGGTGTCCTCTCCCAGTTCGGGTCGGGGGGCACCCATTGCCGCGTCGACATCGGAATCGGCATCTCGTCGGATCGACTCGACAACAGCCTCTCGATGGAGACGAAGCTCTGCGAGTGTGACGTCGAGCTCGGCGCCGCGCTCCCGGGCATCGTTGATGGCCGTGAGAAGTGAATCGTGCTCGTCGCGCACAGTCTCGAGATCCCCGAGGACTCCCTCATTCTCACTCCGCAAATGGGTCTGGCGGTCCCTGAGCTCCTCGATACGAAGCGAGAGCACCGACAAGGCGCGACGGGCGAAGTCCTCTACTTCAGCGAGTTTCCCTGGGTCGGATTCTGGCTCATGGCCGGAATCGAGTCGTCGCGTTTCGGCATCGATGCGGGCCAATCTCTCCTGGAGAAGACGCTCGCGCTCAACGATGCTCCGAAGTTTCCCTGCGGCATCCTGCCACTGGGAGCGGCCCAGCTCGCGATCAGCGCCCACCTGGACACGACGTGCCTCCAGCTCGTCCCAGACCCTCATCTGCTCCGCCTCATCGCCCTCGAGGGCCTCGAGACGAGATCTCAACTCTTCGATCTGACGTCGGCCCTGGTCAATCGTGTCGGTCAATGCAGTCTCACGCTCCTCCAACCTGGCCTGTTCCTCGCGAACAGAGTCAACCGACTTCTGGAGACTCCGCATGGCTTCTGATCGTCCGGCCAATCCGGCTTCGGCCGCCTCAAGACGTTCGAGAGCCGACCTCTCCACCTCGCGGCTGGCATCAAAGTCGCGCTGCGCGGCATTGTGAATCGACTCGGCGCGAGCCAAGGCTGTTGATGATCGTTCCAGTGCCACCTCTGCCGCCTCCAACATTGCCACTCCGGCCCCATCAGGATTGGCAATGTGCACGCCATAGACGGAGATGAGATCGCCCTCCGGAGTCACGGCACGGAGAGCCGGGTGCTTGGCAATCAGGTCCCATCCGCTCACCCAACCTTCGACCAGGACAACATCACCTAGAAGCCGTGTCGCCAGGCCCGGATGGGCGTCCGGCCCAAGCCGGTCGATCAGGGCCTCGACACCGAGGTTTGCAGCTACTTCCCTGGCGGGAGTGGAGCCCTCAGACATGGCCGAGACCACCGGAACGGAGCCTCCACCGGATCCCTTCACACTCTCCACAACATTGCGAACAGCATCAACATCTTCGAACGCAACCGCATTCACCCAACGACCAAGGGCCGCGTCAACGGCTGCTTCCATTCCTTCGGGGATGTCGAGTTGGGACGTCAGGGATCCGACAACTCCGCCGGCGTCTTCCACCAACCGGCGCGCTTCGGCATCGAAGCGGCCTTCGATGCCGGCCTTGATGGCGTCGACCCTGGCTTCCGCTGAGGCCACTTCCAATCGACTGCCGGCCCTGATCTCCTCGGCCGTCGACCAGGCATCCTGGTCTGCTGCTCGCCGGGTCGACGCGTCGTCATAGACCGCCTGAATCGTGGTGATCTCCTCATCGGTCCTCTTGATTTCAGCGTTGATTCGATCTACTTCGGCTGTTTCGTCGCGTCTCTGGGAAGCGAGTACCTCGAGCCGGTGTGTTACCCCCTTTCGCTCGCGCTCATCGCGGATCTGCGCGGACTCCAAAGCGCTGACTTCTCCCCGCGCAGCGGCGAGGGCACCCTCGGACGAAAGAGCGTTCTGGGTGGCAACGGCACGTTCTTCGTCTTCAAGCCGACGG
>JAZFTT010000086.1:0-7796 GCA_036446835.1 Acidimicrobiia bacterium | reverse complement strand
CCGGAGACCTCTCCCGACCCTTCAGTGGTGCGATCCACCGTGTGGTCGTGCACGCAGACGATCACACCATCGCTGGTGATGTGGAGATCCGTCTCGATGTGGCGGTATCCCATCTCGAAAGCGCCGGAGAAAGACTCCATTGTGTTCTCCGGCCACAGGAGCCGACTCCCCCGGTGGGCGATGGGGACCGGTGGGGACCAGATCTGTCGGTCGAGGGTCACTGCCTTGTCAACGCTAACCCACAGACTCGGACTGTTCAGGACGACACACTCTGATCCGGGCAAGAAAAAAGCGACGGGCCATGGCAGCCCGTCGCAAATCCCGGTATACAGGGCTTTTAGCGCGCTACGCGGTCCTTCAGGCCCTTGGCGGCGCTGAAGTGTGCGTACTCCTTCGCCGCGATATGAATCGTTGCGCCCGTAGCGGGGTTACGACCCATGCGAGCGGCGCGATGCTTTGTACTGAAGTTGCCAAAGCCGGTGATGTTCACCTTGCCGCCTGCGTCGAGTTCGACGGCGATTATCCCTTCTCCATCCTTGGTCGAGAAGATGATGTCGATGATCTCGGCGGCTTTGCCTTTGGAGACATCGGCCTTGCTGGCCAACTTGTCCGCCATCTCGGACTTGTTCACAGCCCCTCCTTGTGGGTTGATGAATGCGCGGCGTTGTCTGCTGCGACGATGAAACCTAACGATAGGGCAATTACCCAACGGCAACGGGCTTTTCCGTGCTTTACAATTCGCGAACCCGAGGAGGACCATGAGCGTCGAATACCTACTGGACAGTGATGTGGCCATCATCACCCTCAACCGCCCGGATCGATTCAACGCCATCGAAGCCGGGCTGGCCGCCGGATTGGTCGAGGCCCTGGACACAGCGGGCCGGGAAGCACGGGCGGTCGTCCTCACCGGTGCGGGCAAGGCTTTCTGCTCTGGAGCCGACCTCTCCCAGCTCATCGACGACTGCGACAACGGGGGACCCGAGCTGGCAAGTCTCCTCAACGAGGTCTTCCACCCGATGGTCCTTGCTCTGGTGAACAGCACTGTTCCAACCGTCGCCGCGATCAACGGTGTGGCCGCCGGGGCCGGCTTGGGGGTCGCACTCGGATGCGACATCCGGATCATGGCCGAATCAGCCTTCCTGACCTCTGCCTTCACCGCAATCGGTCTCGTCCCGGACTCAGGAACCACCTGGTGGCTTCCCCATTTCGTAGGTGTTTCCAAGGCGGTCGAATTGGCGATGACCAACAAGCGCGTGGGTGCGGAGCAAGCCCACTCTCTCGGGCTGTGCGCTGAGGTCGTCCCCGACACCGAGGTTGTCGTCAGGGCAGTCGAGCTTGCCGGCACTCTGGCCGACATGGTTCCTGAGTCTCTTGTCACCACCCGACGTCTCATCCGGGAGGCGGCCCGTCTGACCTTCGAAGAGGCGTTGGAGGCGGAGCGTGTTGAGCAGGGCCGGATGGGCAAGACGCCCGAGCATCGTGAAGGTGTAGCCGCTTTCCTCGAGAAGAGAAAGCCCGACTTCCGAAACTCCGGGTAGGACTTTTACTCGGTACGCGGTCTCAAGGTTTGGCCAGGTAAACCCTGATAGTGATTTTGCCGCCTTCTCCGTGGCCGAATGCGACCCCGATCTCGTTGTTGAGCCAGGCCAGATCCTCGTTGCCGGTCTCAAACGTGATCAGCTCTCTCGGGTCCGCCGACTGATCGGGGTTGACAATGGAGATGCCGGCGCCCTGATATGAGACGGCCTCGCGCTTCTCACCGATGACCGCATGTATGTCCAGAGCCATGTTCCCGTCGGAGCGAACGGTGACGTAGTCCACACCCCTAACCGGACGCTCACCTTCCCAATGGGGTCCGGAGGCGGTGCCTTTGAATGGAAAGTCGATTCTCATCCCGCCGGGCCCCTTGCCGATTACGTTCATCCCAAGCTCGGACTCGATGGTGCAGAACTCCTCGAGTGAGGGCATGTTTGGTCTCCGTTGTGGACGAGGGTTCACCGTAGCCGTGAATCGGCGAGCAGGGCCTGGACCTCCTCATCGGTCGTTTGGCCGAAATCCCGATACCACGCGCCAACCGCTCCGAAATACCGCGGCTGACTGAGAACAACGACACGATCGGCCTCCGCTTCGAGCATCTGAGTCGTGTCGCGGGGGGCGACCGGCACCGCTACCCAAACCTCAGCAGCGTGCCTCGCACGCAGCGCGGCCACGCCGGCCATGGCCGTTGAACCAGTAGCCAGGCCATCATCGACAACGACGGCCGTCCTCCCCGACGGATCGATTGCCTCCGCGAACTCTCGATATGACGACAGTCGACGCTTCATCTCCCGGAGCTCGACTGTCTCGACTCGGCGAAAAGCCTCCTCATCCACCGAGGCAAGAGCGACTATCTCGTCGTTGCGGATCACCACGCCACCCTCGGCCACCGCACCCATGGCCAGTTCAGGCTGGTACGGGACACCCAGCTTCCTGACGACCAGAACATCGAGGTCACACCCGAGTGCCCGAGCGACCTCGTAGCCCACGGGGACGCCACCACGAGGAAGTGCCAGGACCAGAGGATGGGAAGGCGCCAGTTCGGCTACGGCTTCCCCCAACGCCTCCCCGGCCGTGCGGCGGTCGGCGAAACGCATGGTTCAGCCGTATCGAGCCACGAAAGTGTGAAGCCAGGGACTCACATGATCGAGATAATTCGCTGCCTCACCAATCGGGAGGGCGCGCGCTGCGTAATTCATTAGCATCACCTGTCTTCCGGCATGAAAGCCATCAAGCTGGCTCTCGTCTACGATCGGCCATTCGGCAACCTCCTCGTAGCCGCGCCGAAAGGCCTTTCGGATGTCATCTCTCTGGTCGGAGTCCCTCGAATGATAGAGGCTGATCGCCACGTCCTGAGCCGGAAGGGCGATCATCACATCCTCGAAGTCAAACGCATAAAGCCGACTTCCGGCAACATGGACGTTCCACTCATGAAGGTCACCGTGCACCACCTGGGCACCACCGTCTGCCCAGGACTCTCTGATGACCTTGGTTGCGATTCTCCCCGCCTTCTTGAGAAGACCGCGGCGTGGTGCCTCGAAGAGGTGGCCATAAAGCGGGTCGTCGATGATCACCGGAGCTAGTTCGGCGCCGTAGTAGAAGATCCGATCCCAACTCCGCATCTGCCCTACCTGTGGTGGCTCCCACGTCTTCCCATGTTGTTGCAACGACGCCGACATCTGACCCAACACTCGATATCCGAACGGTCCGGCCCCGTCACCCAAAGGCGCACCGGGCATCCAAGTGAAGAGGACACAAGGTCTCTCCTTCCCGAGATCGGAGTCGAACTCGTCCACCACGAGACCACCTCCGGCAGTGCGCATCGGGGTCACAACGTCGAGCGAGGTCTCCGTGTTGAGGGTGTCGAGCCATGCCAGCTCGAATTCGATGTTGGACCGGGTATTGGCATGCGGATTACCAACCCGGAGAACAAGTTGATGCCCGCTTTCGGTGACCACGCGATACATCACGTTGGAGTGGGTAGCCAGATGCTCGACTTCACGCGTGAGAAACGGATACCTCTTCAGGGCGCGATTCGCCAGCGGCAACAGGTGTGAGGCTTCTTTGGCTATTCGTGATGCATCCATGACAAAAGGCGGGGATTCGACTGCCCACCCTTCGATTCTGGTCGGTCTGCCCCTGGTTACAGGGGTTCTACAGACCCAATTGTCTCGTCGCCACGCCGACGGTGGTACCTATCCCACAGGGCCAGCATCGATGGAAGCACGAAAACCGACGCCACCAGAGCCAAACCAATCGCATAGACCACGAGTTGGCCCATCTGACGGAACGGAAGGAGGCTCGATGTCATCAGAACACCGAATCCGGCCATGGTGGTGAAGGCCGAGCCGGCCAGTGCACCTCCGGTGTGCTTCATGGTGGAACGCATCGCCACATCCCCGTCCGCGTAGCTCCGGCGGTCGTCCATGAAACGACGGGCGATATGGATGGTGAATGGCACCCCGATGCCGATGGCAAGAGCGGACAATGTGGCCGTCACCGGGTTGAAGGCAATATCTGAGATGAACATCAATCCATAGGTCCAGAGCACAACCAGCGCCACCGGCGCAATGGTGATCACACCCAGGAACCAGCGGCGATCCTCGATCACGAAGTTGATGATCAGCACCAAGCCGGCAACAGCGATTGTGATGAACAACGACCGACTTTGAGACTCTGTCAAAGCCGTCACCACCACGTCGCTGATGATGTTGTTGGACGTATCAACCGCAGAAGCGCCAAGCTCGTTGACCGGAAGAAACACCTGGTCAAGCCGTTCGCGCAGGTCGTCCACCTGGTCGCCGGCCGTTGTGGTGATGTCCCAGAGAAGGGCGTCGAGGGTATCCCCCTCGAAATAGATCACTCTGCCGGCCTGGTCCGGCGCCAGGTCGAGCAGAACCCGGTAGAGCGGAGTGACGTCTGCATCAGGAGACACCGTCATGTCCTCGCCCAGGCCGACCTGTTGTGCTGCAGCCAAGAGTTCAGCCGGGGACGATTCCGGTCCACCTTGCAGCATCTGACCAAGCAACGCGATCGGAGAGACGGCGTTGGGGAAATCGCCTTGTGGTGTCTCGATGGTCGAAACATCAGGGATGGTCACCAGATCCTGGTTGGCAGCCACCAGGGCGTTATGCACCTCGCCGTCGATCACCCTCTCGTCTGTGGCTTCAACCAGCACCTGGGTCTGCTCGCCAAACCCGCCACCGAAGTCTGACTCGAGAATTTCGATGGTCTCCACATAGGGGGAGTCATCGGGCAGGAAGTCGGTGAAGGAGAACGCCGTGTCGAGCTGGGTGAAGCCGTAATAACCGGCACCCCCCAAAAGAAGGGCCACGATGATGGTGGGAACGGCGGCGTGCTCGGCAAGCCAGGCAAGCTTCTCCATGATCCTGGGCAACAAGCGCTCCCCATGACCTTGCAGTGAGCTCACCGGGAGGGTCCCTTTCTGCTCCGAGCCCCTGTCGGCGAGCATCCTTACCGCGGGCACAAAGGTGAGCATCAACAAGAAGGCGACAACGATTCCGACCGCGGCAAGGATCCCAAAGTCCTTGAGAGCCGGTACCGGGTTGAAAATATTGGTGAGGAATCCGATGACGGTCGTGACAGTGGCCAGCGCAAGGGCGATGCCGACGGTCTTGACCGCTCCGGTCATTGCCCCGTCGACCGACTCTCCGGACCCGATCTCCTCGCGATATCGAGAAGTGAGGTGAATTGCGTAATCGACACCAAGACCGATCAGGAGGATCGGAACGATCTGTGTGAGCGATGAGAAGGCTTCGATGACACCGGCCTGCTCGAGCAGGTATCCGATGCCCTGCATCCAGACGATGGCCATCACGATGGTGAGCAGGGTCAGCAGCATGTCGGCGACAGTTCGGCGGATCGATGCCAAACGGCTCCCTTCCTTGCCTGGTTTCAGCCAGTAGACGAACAAGAGGATCACCATGATCACCATGAACGCCAGACCGAATAGCTGGCCGATCTCTTCCTGGAACTCGTCAGTGCCGGAGAAGAGCAGGAGGAACGAAAAGGGTCTGACTTCGAGTTCGGTTTCGATCTCGGCCAGATCCTCGGCCATCGATGCCTCGGCCGCAGCCTGGGCATTGAAAGACTCGTCGGCATCGGCTCCGTCGAACGCGGTGACAAACGCAAGGACCATGCCCGAAGAGGCCGAAACAGTTTCGGGGTCGAAGTCCTCAGACACGAGCCGGGTCAGGAATGAAATCTGGTCAGGAGGTGAGTTCGCCGGGTCGAGGGACGCTATGTAGAAGGCCTTGACCATCTCGTCCGTCATGGCGTCGAGTGGGATCTCCTGTGCAGCCATCGCCTGCTCCACTCCGGAAAGGTAGTGAAAGATACCCGGCCGATCCTCGCGATCGGCAACATCGGGACCGACTTCGGATTCGCGGATGGTCGCCACGCTGTCGGTCGCCGTCTGGAGACCTTCGACGGTGATCACGTCCCCGTCTTCATCTCGAATGATCACCTGAATGGTCGATTCCGAGGCGTCGGATCCGAATTTCTCGGTGATGCGCTCGCTCGCCGCGATCTCCGGCCCTTCGGGCGCGAACCCCTCGTTACCGGTGGCAAGCTCGATCTGGGACGTGAAATAGAAGAAGATACCGGTGAGGGTCAGTACCAGGGCGATTACGACCCAGGGAATACGGCGCGCAAACGCGGCAAGAAGAGAAACGATGGCTTTCAAGACTGACTCCTGGCTGTGAGGCTGCTCAGATGGCTATTAGGTGCGAATGGTCGTACTCGATTCGCTGAAAGCAAAATCAGTCCGACGTTGATTCCAACACTTCATCAAGTACCGACACGAATATCTTGTTCTCGCTCGGCAAGCCCAAGGTCACCCGGACCCAACCCTTGGTCATCGGTCTGATGATCACTCCGCGCTTGGTGAACTCCTCGGTGGCACGGCGAGAGTCGTCCCCCAGCCTGAAGAAGATGAAGTTGGTTTGACTCTTTGCGTAGGGCAATCCTCGTTCCGCCATCACACCCATCAGGTGATGCCGGGCCGCCGAGTTGGCCTCAGCCCGCCGACGAACCTCCCCGGGCTGGCCCAACGAGGCCAGGGCGGCAACCTGGCCCACCTGATTGACGGTCAAAGGCTGTTGGGCCTTGCGCAACTCGACCAGCGTCAACGGCTGTCCCACTGCATAGCCGATGCGTTGAGCAGCCAGACCGTAGATCTTGGAGAAGGTGCGCAAAACGAGAACGTTTGCTCGGGTGACGGCCATGGGAATGGCTGTGCGATGCCGGTCGTCGTCGACAAACTCGTGATATGCCTCATCCACAACCACCAGGATCGACTCTGGCACCGCATCGATGAAGGCCTCGATGTCGTCACTCGGCGTGATCGTGCCTGTCGGGTTGTTTGGGTTGCAGATGAGCACCAGGGTGGTTTCATCGTTGATAGCCGCGGCGATCGCCTCGAGATCGAGTGAGAAGGTGTCGTCCAGGGGCACTTCCACGTACCCGGTTCCCGACCAGATGGCGGCAAACCGGTACATGATGAAGCTAGGCCAGCCGTACACGGAGTTTGTGCCGGGACCGCCAACGGCGTTGGTGATGTCGGCGAGCAGGGCAACACTTCCGTTGCCGAAGAGAAGGTTCTCGGGTTCTATGGATAGCTCATCAGCGAGGGCGTGACTCAGATCCCACAGGTCGTTGTCCGGGTATCTGTTGGCGGAGATCAGCGCCTTGCTCGCCGCCTCGATGACCCCTGGAAACGGCCCCTCCGGACTTTCGTTGGCGGCGAGCTTGATGATCGAGTCTGGGTCGAGCCCGCGCTCTCGGGCCACGTCCTCGATGGGGCGGCCCACTTCATAGGGGCTGAGAGATGAGATGTCTTCGCGGTAGCGGGGCATCCGGCGAAGTTAGCTGACCATGAGTGGTCTTGTGACACCGACCACCGGGACAAGTGAGTTCGAGTTGTGGCAAACTCGGTGTATGGGCCGATTCGAGACACTGCGAATCATTGACGAACAGGGCCGCCTCGTTGGGGAGGATCCCGGTCTCGACCCTGAGCTCTATCAGCAGATGTACCGCAACATGGTTCTTGCCCGGGAGTTGGATCGCCGCATGCTCGTGCTGCAACGTCAGGGACGTATCGGCACCTATGCGATGTTGGAGGGTCAGGAGGCAGTCCAGATCGGCTCGGCCCTGGCCATGGAGCCAAACGACTTCGTCTTTCCGTCGTACAGAGAACACGGTGTTCTGATAACGAGGGGCCTCCCGATGGAGGTCCTTCT
>JAZFTT010000085.1:0-7671 GCA_036446835.1 Acidimicrobiia bacterium | reverse complement strand
CTGCTGAATCTCCGCGGGCCGCGGGCGATACACCACTTTCGCATCACGCACCACTGGTCGCAGACGCTTTGGGAGAGCCACAGGGTTCTCACTCAAAGGTGAGTCCGCCATTGCGACGTGAAGGGTGCGGTACAAGCGTCGTACTGTGCGATCCTTCAGGCCCTTCTTCTCTTTCAGAGCAACTAACCACGCATGAACGATCAGATGGTTGAGGTCGCCAATCTTCAAATGACCCAATGCCGGACGAATGTGAAGCTCCACCGCTGAGCGGTATCCCTCGACTGTCCGAGCGGCAAGCTTTCCGACACGCTGCTGTTGCTCCAGCAGCTCCAACCACCAGTCTAGAAAGTCACCTAACCTCTGAGCCCTCACGTCCACAGCAGTCAGGTACTGATTCGAGTTCTTGCGTGCCTGATCAAACGTCTTGAGTGCGTCATCGGCCTCAGCCATCGTCTTGTACGTTCCAAGACTCGGCCTTCGCCGTCTTCCAAGGGCAGCGTCGTAAACCTCAGGGCCCAATGCCTGAAACATGCCGCTTTTTCTCTTATAGGCCGAGCCACCAATAGTTAGCCTCGCCATTTCGATCCTCCTTTGATCGTCGTTTTGGCGAGGAGCGCTCCTCGGTGCCGCCGTTGCGGGACAGTTGCAATTGTTCACTGGTTTGCACCAGTAGCAAGTGACCATCTATTCGCTGAGCGACAGCCGTGACGGGGAATCTCCTAGTCAGAGGCGAGGACTGCCGGTCTCCGGAACCGGGAGCGCAGGTTCGAGTCCTGCCGGGGGCGCTGGTACTTCGGTCCCGGCCCCTCAGGCCGACTGATCCCGGTTTACAACCGAGGCCGGCCGAGTTGGTCGCGCTCTTTGTCCATTCTCTTCAATTCGTCAGCACCTGATATGACGACATTCGGGTCAGGAGCGAAATCGAGGCCTGGATTACGGTCGGCATAGTCCACCGTGTTGAGGATTACTTTCATGGTGTTGAGTCGGGCTTTCGCCTTGCTGCTTGAGCGGATGATGATCCATGGCGCTGCCGACGTCGATGTCCGCTCCAGCATCCGATGCTTCATCTCGGTGAAGTCGTCCCATAGCTCTTGCGCCTGCACGTCGATTTCGCTGAGCTTCCACTGACGAAGGGGGTCACCCATCCGTCGATCGAATCGCTTCGCCTGAGTTTCCTTGTCGACGCTGAAGTACAGTTTGACCAGAACGGTCCCCTGACGCACCAGATCCTTCTCGAAACCGACAACACCCTTCAGGAAGTCTCGGTATTGGCTCTTAGTGCAGAAGCCGAACACCGGCTCGACCAGAGCCCTGTTGTACCAGGAGCGGTCGAAGAGGACCATTTCGCCACCTGCCGGGAATTGGGTGACGAAGCGCTGAAAATACCATTGGGTCCTCTGCAAATCTGTCGGCTTGCCCATGGCGACGGCACGCACTCGCTTGTCATTCATGAAGCGCATGACTCGTCGAATCGTCCCGCCCTTGCCTGCTGCGTCACGGCCTTCGAACAGAACGATCATCGGAATCTGTTCCGCCTCGAGGTGACGTTGCAGTTTGAGGAGCTCGACCTGGTACGGATGGAGCGGCTCGTCCTTGGCCACCATGGCCCGCAACGAGTCTCTTTCCTCCTTCACCCGGGAAAGACGCTTCTCCAGTTTGTCGAGGTTCTCCAACTCCCGTGTCTCCTGCTCGCTCACCTACTCACCCTCCGGCTTTATCGTCCTACTCCCCCGGCAGCTTACGAAAAAGCCCGCGGGTTGGTATTCGGTCCGTACGATATTCGATGCCACAGGTACGACTTCGCATACCTGTGGCATCGCTCGCATAGACTCATCCACATGCCTAGAGCTATCTGGAAAGGGGCCATCAACTTCGGGCTGGTGACCATACCCGTCGGCCTGTACACCGCCACCGACAACAAGACCCCCAAGTTCAAGCAGCTCCGCAAGACCGACCACTCGCCGATCAAGTACAAGCGGGTGGCCGAAGCAGACGGCGCGGAGGTTGTCTGGGACGACATCGTCAAAGGCTACGAGTTCGAGAAGGACCGCTACGTCGTGTTCACCGACGAGGAGCTCTCCGCGGCCAACGGCGAAGGCAACAGGCTGGTCGACGTCATTCAGTTCGTCGACGAGTCCGAGATCGACCCGAGGATGTACAAGTCCTCTTATTTCCTTGCGCCGGAGAAGACAGGGATCAAGGCCTACCGAATTCTGCAGGAGGCCCTCGCCGCAAAGGGCAGAGTGGGGATCGCCAAGGTGTCGATCAGGGAGAAGCAACAACTCGCCACCCTCCGAGCGAGCGACGGTGTCATCATCTTGGAGACGATGTTCTGGCCTGACGAGCTCAGGAACGCCGAGTTCGAGGAACTCGACTCCGAGATCGAGGTTCGGCCCGAGGAAGTCGAGATGGCCGCGACCATCATCGACAATCTGACCAAGCCTTTTGACAAGGACGACTACCACGATCGCACCCGCGAGACCATCGAAGAGCTTGCGGCGAAGAAGGTCGCTGGAGAAGAGATCATTGCACCGGCGTCGCCAGAGCCGACCAAGGTGATTGACCTTCTGGAAGCCTTGAAGGCCTCCGTCGAGGCCACCAAGGAGAAACAGGCAAAGGCCGGCTAGTCAGGCCCTTCCTCGGCCCAGGTGGCTGTCTCCGGATCGGCGAGCTCGATCCCCTTGTAGACCGGCGCCCGCAGATGATTGTCCGGTGTCCACTCCTTGTACTCGACCGTTATCACGATCCCCGGCTCAACCCACACGGGCAGACCCGGAGCGATCACCTCGTTCATAAAAGGGCTGTCCGGCCTCTCGAGCTGAAGCAGCGCTTTCGAGAACGCTTCCAAAGCCGACTCGTCGAATCCTGATCCGACCGCGGCGACCCACCGAAGACCCTCCGGAGCATGGAGGCCGACGAGGACCGAACCAAAGGTCGACGACCTGGCTCCCTCACCGGGTAGATAACCGCCGACGACGGCACGCATCCGATGGTGGACCGAGATCTTGCGCCAATCTCCCGACCGGCGACCAGCGTGATACATGGAACCGAGACGTTTGCCGACAATACCCTCGATTCCGAGCTTGGTGACAGCCTCGAAGAGGCTCACCCCATGAGTGGGTGTGGGGTCGGGCACGATGATGGGCGTCTCGAGACCCAGGCTCTCTAGAATTGCACGGCGTTCCCCGTACGGTCTTGAGGTCATATCCTCACCTTGGAAGAGGACGTCGAATGCCACGAGATTCACCCCTACCGGGGCATCTGTGCCCGTGCCGCCGAACCCTGTCCGACGTTGAAGAAGCGAGAAGGACGGCCGCCCCTCATCATCAAACGCGGTGATCTCCCCATCGATTACCACGCCATCGGGGATGTCGAGATGAGCCAACTCGGGGAAGGGACCAAGCAGGTCGAGTCCACGCCGAGATCGGGCACGAATCGCCCCGTCTACGGATCCGATAACCGCTCGATAGCCGTCCCACTTGACCTCGAACCACCAATCCTCATCGTCAAAGGGCGCCGGCCACTTGGTTGCCAGCATCGGCTCGAATTCGGGCAGCCTCAACCGCCGGCCAGCTCCTCTCTGACCAGTCTGTTGACGAGGGCACCGTCGAGATCCTTGCCGTGAGATTTCATCAGGTGACCGATCACCCGACCGGCCGCTTTTTCGTCTCCGGAAACACCAAGCTCGGCAACTGCCGCGGCCACCAGCGTTGTGGTCTCGACCTCACCGAGTTTCGACGGCAGCCATTTAGACAGGTATTCGACCTCATAAGCCAACCTGTTGGCCATGGCCTCACCACGCTCCCCCAGATCGGCGTACTCGGCCCGGGATTTGTCCATCTTCTTGACGTAGGAGGCGATGATCTCCTGACAGAACGCGTCATCGACTTCACCGGAGAAGTCGGGCTGGCTTCTGGCAGTGGCGATCTCGGTCTGGACCTGACGGATGACGTCCCGGCGCGGAGCGTCCTTCGCCTTCATTGCCTCGACGAGTTCAGCGGAAAGCTGTTTCTG
This sequence comes from Acidimicrobiia bacterium, assembly GCA_036446835.1. Taxonomy (GTDB): domain Bacteria; phylum Actinomycetota; class Acidimicrobiia; order Spongiisociales; family ZC4RG35; genus SZUA-217. The sequence goes on along the minus strand of JAZFTT010000085.1, from coordinate 3,657 downwards.
GATGGTCATGGATTGCCCTCGAGGGTTCGACGAATGAGTCCCGGATCGTCGGTAATGATGCCCGACACCCCAAAGCGGGCCAACTCCGTCACCCGATTCGGATCGTTGACGGTGAAAGGGAAGACCTCGATCTCGGCAGGTGCTGACGGAGCGAGCGGCTTGTCGATCATTGTCTCCTCGGGAACCAAAACGCTGTGCCCTGCCTCCACGCAGTATTCGTAAGCCTCATCGAGCGAGCCGAACCGCCTGATTGCGAGGCCAGTTGGGACATCAGGGAAAACCCGGCGGACGGCTTCAAGGGAAATGTGGTTGAACGAAGTGATCGTGTCTCCGGGTCTTGTCCTCTCGGCCGCCTCCAGCGCGAGACGGTGATCAGGCTCAAACCCCGGTTGATAGGGAAAGTTCTTCACCTCCAGCTGGACCGGAGTGTCTGGCAGGGCTGCCAGTGCCTCGTCGAGCAGCGCCGGCTTGTGGCCGTCGCCGAGGTCTATCTCGGCAAGGACCGACCATGCAGTCTCGCTGACGACCAGACCGCCGATTGTTGGATTATGGGAAACAACGAGTTTGCCGTCACCAGACCTGCGGATGTCAAGTTCGACTGCATCAGCAATCGCCGAGGCCGCGAGGAACCCGGCGAGGGTGTTGTCGGGAAACCGACTTGACCACCCTCTGTGGCCAACAATGAGAAGGGGTTCAGTCATTGAAATATCCCCCAGAAATCTGTTTACAGGAAAGACTCAGGACAGTACCCTTCATCCCGGAATCCCCATGGCCCGTGTATCAGCGTGGGTGTCCTTGTGCAAACACTCACAAAGTAAGTAAGGAAAGTAACTCGTGCTCACGACAATCACAACCGATTGGCGAGACCTGGCGTCATGCCGCGACTCCGAGCCCAAGCTGTTCTTCCCGGTCGGGACCACAGGTCCAGCCGTGGGTCAGATCGATGCTGCCATCGCCATCTGTTCCATGTGCATCGTGCAGGAGGATTGTCTCCAGTACGCACTCGAAACGAACCAGGAATCCGGTGTCTGGGGTGGCTATGCCGAAGACGACCGTCGTCGTCTTCGCAAGCGTTGGCTGGCAGAACGCCGTCGTCGCGCCGTCTGATCACAAGCTCCACAAACGTGAGATTGGCGCTCGTCGGGCGCCTTTCCCGCGTTGAGCGTGCTCAGTCGGTCGGTGCGAAACCCACAGCGTGGCCGGCGTCGGTGTCTTCGATCTCGATGAACGCAACATTGCGAGCCGGTATCCCAACAGTCCTCCCCCTCGAATCGGTGAACCAACCGAGCCCACCATCGTTGACAGCTCGCTCGATCTCCTTCTTGAACTTCTTGACGTCCTCCACCTCCACCTCGATGAGCTTGTCGGTGTTGGCGATTCCTATTCTGACTTTCATGGCGAAGACTCCGGGTTGACGGGCACCGGATCGTAACCCTCTTCCAATGTCTGTTCCGACGGCATACGTTGCCGATATGAGGCGTGTTCTCATTCGACTGATCGCGACGAGCGCGAGCGTGTTTGGGTTTCTCTTAGGGGGCATCGCCTGGGCGGACCGAAACCCGGTCCCGGCGAGGCTCCCCGTGATCATCGCAAACAGCGGTGCCGACCACACCGTCATCGTGGCGAAGGGAGATCACCTCTGGAAGATCTCCCGACATCACTTGCACAGTGTCCTGGGTCGACCCGCTACCAACACCGAGATCTCTCCCTACTGGAGAAGAGTCGTTGATACCAACAAATCAAATCTGAGATCCGGAAACCCGGATCTCATCTATCCGGGAGAGATCGTGACACTCCCTGCGGTGAGCGACTAGCGAACCGCGGTAAAGCGATAGATCTGGCCCTCGTGGGTCACGAAGTAGAGCTCACCATGCCCATCGAGGCCAAAACTGTTGATCTGGCCAACGGGTCCGCCCAACTGTTCTGTCATGTCCCTCTCCTCGGTGACCTGGCCGTCGACGAGCTTGAACGACCGGATCCACTTGCTCACCCAATCGGAATAGAAGTAGGTACCCCAAAACTCGGGGATCTCGTCACCCCTGTAGACGAAGCCACCTGTGATCGAGAGCCCGACCTCGTGGTTATAGGTGATGACCGGCGGGGTGTAGTCGCTCGGATCGCAATCCTGTTTGTGAAAGCACCTGGTGCCCTCCATGTCCGACCATCCGAGGTTGAAGCCTCCTTCGTCGATCGGCAGGACATCGACCTCCTCCTGATCGTCGTGACCGACATCGGCGATGTAGATCAAACGGTCAACCGGGTCGATGCTGAAACGCCATGGATTCCTCAGGCCGTACGCCCAGACTTCGGGGGCACCACCGCCGGCCACGAACGGATTGTCGACAGGAATGGCGTAGGGGTCTCCGTTGTCGACGTCGATACGGATAATGGTGCCGTACAACGTGTCGGGATCCTGTCCCTGGGCACGGGAATCGGCCCCATCGCCCAGCGAAAGCCAGAGATAGCCATCCGGGCCGAATGCAACCTGGCCGCCGTAATGGCGTATGTCGGTCGCATTGGGAGGTTGCTCGAGTTCGAGCAGGACTACCTCCGAATCTGACCTGGCGCGATTCGGGTCGGAAACCGAGGTGCTGAACTGGGACAACTGACGCCGACCACCCTGGTCGGTGTAGTAGACGTAGAACTTGCCGTTGTTGTCGTAGTCCGGGTGGAAAGCGAGACCCAACAGACCTTGCTCGATCCCACCGGCAAGCACTCGATCGGATATGTCGAGAAAGGCCGGGTCAGCCATCACCCGGTCCGCGTCGAGGATTCTGATCACGCCAACGCGTTGGAGCACGAAGAGCCGGTCATCCCCGACGGGCGCGGTGATCCCCGACGGCTGGCGGAACCCATCAAAGACCAGTTCGAGGATGACCTCCTTGAGCGGGGGGAGATCAGGGTCAGACCTGGTGTCAACGTCGAGAATCGTTGAGGTCGGGCCCCCCGGGGTGGTCGCTGCCGTGGTTCCAGTCCCTTCGGCTGTGGTGGTGGTCTCAGCCGCCACCGGAGTGGTGTCGTCCGGTGCTCCATCGTTCGATCCAGACCCCCGAAAGAAGACGACTCCCACGATGAGCACTACCAGCATGCCCACGACCAGAACGCGAAGCCGGGTCTGTGACGGAGTGGGAGACGGGTGTTGGGGCACACTCACGGGGATTCGAGTGTAGAAGTGGGCCGGATCGAATCAGAAGACGAAGGTCAGGCATTTTCCCCGAGGAAAATCTCCGAAACCGAGGAGTCCATGAAGATGGCTTGCAGGGTTTCCGCAAGGATCGGAGCGATCGACAGGACCTTGACCTGATCGAGCTCCTGGATGTCTTCACTGACCGGAAGGGTGTTCGTCACGACGACTTCATCGATGGGAGCATTCTTGATTCGATCGAGAGCCGGTTCGGAGAACACTCCGTGGGTGGCAGCTACCCGGACGCTGATCGCGCCGTATTCGCGAACCATTTCGGCCGCATTGCAGATGGTGCCGGCGGTGTCGATCATGTCATCGACGATGACGACATGGCGATCGGTCACCTTCCCCGCCATGGACAGGGCTGCCGACTCGTTGTGCTCGACCGGATCTCGCCGCTTGTATACGAAAGCCACAGAAGCACCAAGGTGTCTGGCGTAGCGCTCAGCCCGCTTCACACCGCCGGAGTCCGG
>JAZFTT010000084.1:0-8669 GCA_036446835.1 Acidimicrobiia bacterium | reverse complement strand
GGAACTACCAACCGGGTGGATTCGAACCACCCCTTGTCGTAGTTGATGCACACGTCCCCGAAATCGATCGGTGTGACCCGGTGCTCCCGATCGACCAGAGCCGGAGCGACTTTGTTGATGTCTACTGCCTTGTGGCTCAGGAAGATGTCCTCGTCGATAGCTCGCGACAAGAACGCGTCGTCGACACCGAACAACACGTCGGCCAGGGGGTTGTCCTTGGTGAGAATGGCCTGGTTGACCATCGACCCCGCATCCCCGGCGGCGATGACCTTCACCTCGATCCCCGTTTCCTCGGTGAAGGAGGCGAAAGTGGCATCGGTCGCTCCTCCGGCGAAGGAATCGTGAGCCAGGAGACTGATGACTTGCGGACTCTCCCCCGAAGTGCCGCTGGAACAGGCAGCGACGACCAGCGCCAGGGCCATCACGGTCGCGGCAGTTTTTGGTGTTCGGCTCATCGTCTCCATCCTCGGTGGGAGCAATGAGGCTGAGGGTTCCCTGCGCCGGCATTACCCGGGTCAGGTTCGGTCGGTCGGAGCCTTTTGAGACTCCCTCTCAGCCCGGTACTACCGAGCTCCCGTCACTCAGAGCTTACCGCAACTCTTTGTGAAGATCTACGCGGGTATAGGCCGCGTAGATCTTCACAAAACGGTCATTTGACCGGGGAAATGGCTATGACCGCGTTGTGACCGCCAAAGCCGAAGGAGTTGGAGAGGGTCGGGCCCGGCTCCCACTGTCTTGGCTCGCGAACGATGTCATTGAGCGCAATGGCGGGGTCTTGGTCATTGAGGCCGGCGTTGGGAGGCAGCTCTTCACGACGGATTGCTTCGACGACCACAGCCACCTCAATCGATCCGGAAGCACCGAGAGCGTGACCGGTCGCTCCTTTGATCGACGAGACGGCCGGCTGGTCGTCACCAAAGACACGGGCGATCACTGCACCTTCGGTGCGGTCGTTGAGCTCGGTACCGGTGCCGTGGGCGTTGACGTAGGAGATATCCGATGGGTGAAGACCCGCATCCTCCAGGGCCAGTCGAACAGCCCGTTCGGCACCTTCACCCTCAGGATGGGGCGCAGTGACGTGATAGGCATCCGCAGTGGACGCCCCTCCCAGGATTTCGGCAATAGGTGTAGCTCCCCTCGCTTCGGCAACCTCTGCTGCCTCGAGAATGAGGATTGCGGCTCCTTCCCCCATGACAAAGCCGTCGCGGTCAACATCGAAAGGCCGAGCGAAGCCTGCCGGCGACAGGGCGCGGGCAGCCTTGAATCCTTCTTGGGCTGATCGGATCGCCGCTGCCTCCGCCCCACCCACCACCGCGGCGTCTGCGTATCCCCACTGAATCTGACGCAGGCCGTCGATCACAGCCTGGCTTCCGGCAGCACATGCGACCACCGGAGTCGTGACCTGGCCTCCGAAGCCGTATTTGATCGAGATGGCCGCCGCAGCGGCATTCGCCATCATCATCGGAATGGAGAATGGCGACGGCCGCGGCTCGTCCTCTTTGGAGTCGTCGTAGAGCCGCTGAAGGGATTGCAGCCCTCCGATCCCTGTTCCGAGAACCACCGAGATCCGATTGTGATCGACTGCCAGTGGCCCCGATTGACCGAAGGCCTCATCAGTCGCCACCAGAGCGAACTGCGTGAACATGTCGAGGCGTCTGGCCTCTCTTCGTGGGATCCAGGGCTCGGGGTCCCAGTTGTCGATCAACCGAGGTGCGGGCCCCGGCGGCTGCTGAATCCCTTTCCACAGGTCGTCCATGCCGATGCCAGGAGCACCCACGGCGCCAACGCCGGTCACGACAACGCGTCGTCTATCCATATGTCCTGTCCATATGCCCTGATTCTGGCTCAATCACCGGGGAAACACAGATCGTTGCAGCTTTCGCATTCCCCCAATCCACCGGTCGTAGTCGTTGGCCTTGTTCTGGAAGAAGCGCTCAACGTCCGGATGGGGGAGGATGAGAAAGCGCTCATCTGATAGTCCATCGACAACGGTATCAGCCACGGCAGCGGGTTCTATGAGGTGGGGACCAAGGAGCTTCTCGAACTCTGACGCCGAATGCACGAACGGTGTGTTCACCCCCATCGGACACAGGCAGCTCACCTTGATCCCGGCATCGCCATAGGTGATGGACAACCACTCTGAGAAGGCAATCGCGGCATGTTTCGTCACCGAATACTGCGCAGCCTTGAGATTGGTGAGCAGACCGGCTGCCGACGCAGTGGACAGAAAATAACCCTCCCCTCGTGCCACCCATCCGGGGATCAAATGCTTGGCGGCATGGACATGGGACATGAGATTTACCTGCCACATGCGGTCCCACTCTGAGGGGTCGGTCTGCTCATCGCCGGCAAAGCCGATACCGGCATTGGCACAGAAGAGGTCGATCGGCCCGAACCGGTTCTCGGTTTCCTCGACGAGCCTCCGGTTGGCATCAGGATCGGAGACATCTGCTTGTCGGGCGACGGCACCAATGGCGTCGGCGATCCCTTCAACGGCGGTCACGTTGAGATCGACGAGAACCAGTCCCGCCGGATTCTCCTTAGCAAATCGACGAGCCAGAGCCTCGCCAATCCCGCTGCCCGCTCCCGTGACGACAATGACCTTGTCCTCGAGGTGCACGGGGATCTAGAACCGAGCTTCTGCCAGGAGCTTGTTTCCGGCCTTGATTGTGGGAATCAGTCCGTTGGCCTGCGGTAGAAGATGCTCCCCGTAGAAGCGTGCTGTCCCCACCTTGTCCTCCAGAAAATCACTGTCGTGCTCTGCTGGGCTCGCCTTCGCGGCGATGGCAGACTTGGCCATCAACCAGCCACCGATCACCGTTCCGAATTGTCTGAGGTACGGGGTCGCCCCCGCCAGGGCCTCATCTAGTTCCCCGCCGGCCAGGCGCTCCCCGAGCCAGGTAGAGGTGTCCCCGAGACCCTGGATGGCAGTGGTCAACTCGTCCCTGAACACGCTCAGATCCTCGTGGTCTTTCATCTCGTCGAGAACGTGCGTCATCTCTGTGATGAACCTGGTTACCACGCCCCCGTTGTCCAGCGGGAGTTTTCGAAGCACGAGATCCATGGCCTGAATTCCGTTGGTGCCCTCGTAGATGGGAGCGATGCGGGCGTCCCTCAGGTATTGGGCGGCTCCGGTCTCCTCGACGTAACCCATGCCCCCATGAACTTGAATGCCCAGTGAGGCCATCTCCACTCCGATGTCGGTACACCAAGCCTTGACTATTGGAGTGAGTACCGCGAGACGGTTGTCAGCAACCTGCTTTCTCTCCTCCGAGTCGGGATGAAGTGAATAGTCGGCCTCCTGGGCGGTGATGTAGACGAGACAGCGTGTTGCCTCGGTGTAAGCCTTCATCGTGAGCAACATGCGTCGCACGTCAGGGTGTTCGACGATGGCAACGCTCTCGTTGGAATCAGCGCCTATCGGCCGGCCCTGGAGACGCTCACGAGCGAAGGAGAGGGCCTGCTGGTAGGCCCTCTCGGAGATCGCCAGACCTTCCATCCCGACACCGATGCGGGCGGCGTTCATCATCGTGAACATGTTTCGCATGCCGGCCATCTCCTCACCGACCAGATAGCCGACGGCCCCGTCGCCCGCGTCACCAACGGTGATGACGCAGGTGGGTGAGGCGTGGATGCCGAGCTTGTGCTCGATGGAGATGATCGAGTAATCGTTGCGTCGACCCGGCTCACCGCTGTCGTCGAGGATGAACTTGGGCACCAGGAACATGGAGATGCCCCGCGTTCCTTTTGGAGCACCGGGGGTGCGAGCAAGCACGAGGTGAAGGATGTTGTCGGTCAGATCCTGGTCGCCCCAGGTGACGAAGATCTTGGTGCCGAAGATCCGGTAGTTGCCGTCGTCTTGCTTCACCGCCTTGGATCGGAGAGCGCCAACGTCTGAACCGGCTTCGGGCTCGGTGAGGTTCATCGTCCCTGTCCACTCACCGCTTACGAGTTTCTCCAGATAGGAACGCTGCAGCTCCTCGGAGCCATGGGTGACCAGGGCGTGAACCGCCCCATGGGTGAGCATTGGACAGAGTGCGAAAGCGAGGTTCGCCGACTTGTACATTTCGTCGATCGCAACGCCAACAGTGTGCGGGAGCCCTCCTCCACCCCATTCGGCGGGCATGTGAGACGCCGACCACCCGGACTCGATGTATTTCTTGTAAGCGTCCTTGAAACCATCCGGGGTCTTCACGTTTCCGTCCTCTTCGAGAATCGATCCCTGCACGTCGCCGACCCGGTTCAGGGGCGCCATCACTTCGGATACGAATCTGCCAGCCTCGTCGAGGATGGTGGAGACGGTGGCGGGGTCGGCGTGCTGGTAGCCGCTCAGCTTGGACAGTCGTTCGAGATCGGCGACGTGGTTCAGTGTGAAGTTGATGTCGTTGAGGCGGGGCGTGAAGCCTGACATGGCCTTGATGGTACCCCCTGGCCTCGGCCCAAAACCCAAGCACACGTTCAACCGAGAATGGATCAAAGACTGTCCAAAGGGTGACTGTCGGAATGGCATAGGACCATCGGCGGTTCAACCTCATTGCCGATGGCATCAACCAAATCGGGCTCAAAGCCGAAATCAGGATCGAAGAAGGCACGGGCCGCAGGGCGGAAACGAAAGGCGGAGCGCAAAAAACTGGTGGTCCGGGCAGCCATGGTGGTCGGTGTTGCCATGGTGGTCGGTGTTTTCGTACTTGCCTTCTCGGAAGGCGACACTGCGGCGGGAACCACCGATACCGAGTCATGGGACCTCCCCGCCCTTGCCGACGACAGCCGGGTAACTCTGGCGCAGTTCGAAGGCAAGCCCACGGTTGCAGCTTTCTTCGCAAGCTGGTGCACAGTGTGTCGTCGCGAGTTGCCGGGCATTGCCCAACTCTCCTTCGCACTCGGAGATGACGTCAATTTTGTCGGAATCAATACAATGAACAATGGCAGCGGTCTGTCATTTGCTCAGCAGATGGGTATTGGCCACTGGCCGCTTGCCCGCGACATTGGTATGCACGACGGTCGTCAGCTCGCCACCAACTTCGGAGCTCGGGGCTCGCCAACCACCGTCATCTACGACGAGAACGGCGCAGTCGTCGACGTGACCCTGGGGAGGCTCACGGCCCAACAGCTCGCTCAGAAGCTCAATCAGTTTTTTGGAGTGGCTTCCTAGCGTTCCAGCCCAGAATCTGATCGATAAGGCCGGGAAGGACTTCTCCGATGCCGGCTTCGATCTTCACCGCGACCAGGTGGTCGATATCTGTGTCGCCCTTGTTGATGACCACGATGGGTTTCATCTGACTCGCCGCCCTCATCACGACGTCGGCCGCCGGCCACACCGACACCGTCGATCCCACAACCAGGATTGCGTCCGCGATCGCCAAGAACACATTCGCCTTGCGGACCTCGTTCTCGGGGAGCATCTCGCCAAACATGACAGTGTCCGTCTTGATCATTCCGCCGCAGACCGGACAGTTGGGGTCCTCCTCTCCGGCTTCAACCCATTCGAGCACGGTCTCGGTTGCCCACTTGCTGTCGCACGACATGCAATGGGCATTGCGAACGTTGCCGTGTAGCTCAGCAACGAAGTCGTCCTCGAGGCCGGACTTGTGGTGAAGGCCGTCGACGTTCTGTGTGACGACTCCGGCCAGGCGTTGGTGTTCTCGAAGCCTGGCGATTGCGTGGTGGCCACGGTTGGGCTTGACCGCCGATCGCGCCCCCCAGAGCTCACCGTCGATGTTCATCCGCCACCCTCGAACGCGAAGATCCCGGCTCTCGCGGTAGCGGTCGATGTTGAAGTCATCGGGATCGACCCTTGTCCACAGGCCATCCGGACCGCGGAAGTCGGGGATTCCGGACTCGGTGCTGAGACCGGCTCCACTGAAGACGAGGATCTGCTCGGCGGGTCTGAGCACCCTGGCCGCATCGCTCACAAAGTTCAGCATGATCACCTGTTTAGCTGTTCTCTAGTCTCAGGGGCATGAGTAACGATCCCCGACCTGTCAGTCCTGGTACGTCTTCTCTCAGTCTCGGTCACGATGTGGAGGACCATCTCGGGTCGCTCAAACCACCAATCTATGAGACATCGACTTTCGTCTTCGAGACGGCCGAAGAAGGCAAGCGCTTCTTCGAAGTGGCGTATGGCCTTGCCGAGGCGAGGGAGGATGAGGAGTTCGGTTACATCTACAGCCGGCTCGACAACCCCAACCTTCGGGTGGCAGAGGCCCGTCTCGCCGCATGGGAGGGAGCCGACGACGCCCTCGTCTTCAACAGCGGGATGGCGGCGATCAACACCTTGTTCCTGAGCCATCTGAGACCTGGCGACCTGATTCTCTATTCGACTCCGGTCTACGGGGGAACAGCCAAGATCCTCGAAAGTCTCTTCACCGAGCTGGGAGTCGTCACCGGGACGTTCCGCTCGGAAGCAAACGAGCGGGATCTCGACGAGCTAATCGGCGATCTCTCGCTGGCCATGGTCTATCTGGAGACTCCCGCCAACCCGACCAATGACATATTCGACATCGCGATGGCTGGCCGGGTGGCTCATGCTCATGGCGCTCGGCTCGTAGTGGACAACACCTTCTTGAGTCCGGTGTGGCAAAGGCCCCTCGATCATGACGCCGACCTGGTCGTTCACTCGGCCACGAAGTATTTGGGAGGGCACAGTGACATCACAGCCGGTGCCGTCTGCGGCGGGGCAGAGGACATCGACGAACTGCGTCATTTCCGTTATCGACTGGGAACCACGGCGAGCCCTCATACCGCGTGGATGCTGACCCGAAGCCTGGAAACGCTCCAGATTCGTGTTGAGAGACAGACGGCCAATGCAATACGAGTCGCTGCGTTTCTCAACGATCATTCCAAGGTGGCGAGCGTCAGCCATCTCAGTCTTCTCGAAGCCGATGACCCCAGGAAAGGGATATTCGAGAGTCAGTGCCTCGGTCCCGGAGCGATGATCTCGTTTGAGGTTGCGGGTGGGGAGGAGGAAGCATTTCGGTTCCTCAATGCGATCCACGTCGTCCGTCTTGCCGTGTCCCTGGGTGGAACCGAGTCGCTTGCTTCGCATCCGTGGACCATGAGCCATGCCACGATGGCGCCGGAGGCGAAGAAGCCGCTCGGGGTGACACCGGGTCTAATCCGGCTCTCAGTAGGTGTCGAGGATTCAGACGACCTGATCGATGACCTGAAACAGGCTCTGGGTCACGTCTGAGTCTCGTAGCATCGTTCTATGGACACCAGGCCGGTCACCCCTGAGATTTGGAACGACTTCCTCGAGGTGATGGGACCACGCGGCGGAGACGCTGGGTGCTTCTGCATGTACTACCGCCAAACCAGCTCCGAGTTCGATGAGAGCAAGGGTGATCAGAACAAGGCCCTGATGAGGGAGATCGTCCACAACGGCCGTCCTCCCGGCCTAATCGGATATCGCGACGGCAAGCCAGTCGGATGGGTCCAGGTCGGACCCAGGGATTGGTATGGGAGACTTGCCCGTTCCCGTGTCACCAAGCCTCTCGATGATCGCAAGGCATGGGCGATCACCTGCTTTGTGATACCCAAAGAGCATCGGCGGACCGGGGCCGCCACGGAGCTCCTCAACGCCGCAGTCGAGTACGCCAGAGATCAGGGAGCCGAGGTAGTGGAGGGTTATCCGGTGGAGCCGAGAAAAGACCGGGTGCCCGACTTCTGGTCATGGATGGGGTTCGCTTCGATGTTTGAAGCCTGCGGATTCGAGGAAGTCGCTCGGAGGAGCGAGACCCGTCCGTTCATGCGACGGGAGCTTGGTTAGTCCTCGTCGACATGACGGGGCGGCAGGCCCATCCGATCGTTGAGAGCCTCCTCACGGTCCCGAACGATCCTGTTGGCGATGGCTTCGGCTGCGTGTGTCAGCCACATAGCCGTATGAGAGCCGTCGGAGTAGTCGGCCTCGCCGAACGCGTCGACCCTGTTTTGCTCCAGGAGCCTGGCTGCCTGGCCGAACTCAGCCTGTGATCCGGGGCGGTACACCGCGTATGTTCGACCGCCGTTGGCTTCGACAATCGAGAAAACAGGCACGTCGGACGGACCGTCGGCAATGTAGATCATGTTCTGAAAAGGGACCCGACGGTCCTCGTGGGCGATCTTTGCGTTGACATCGATGGCCTGGTTCTTGTTGGTTCCCTTGTTGATCTCGAACAGCGGCCGTGTCTTCGATGTGTTGTCGATTGTGTAGATCAGTTGGCGTATCTCGCCCTCGGGGGAAAAGAGCTGATCCTGCACCTTGGCGTATCCGGGTGGAGCCACAAGCTCGGTGAACTCACAAGCCCAGACGTGCTCGATCTGTGGTGCCGCCGCTGAGCCGAGAATCATCTCTCGGAGCCCGGTCGAAACAATGTAGTGCTCGACCCGGATTTGATGCTCGGCGAAGTGCGGCTCGGCTTCGACCGTCTTTCTGATCAGTTCGAGGAAGTCCGGCATTCCGGTATAGAACTCGATTCCGGAGCCCAGTTCCCGCAGAAGGGCATTGCTGAGACCAGGCATCCGGCCCTCCCGGACATAGGTGAGGATGTGGTTCAGATAGAGGTGGTCCCTCTGGATCAGGCGAGACCCGTGGCTGCGGTAGAACTCGTCGAGCCCGTCGACCTCGCGCCAGAACTCGGCCTCGTCCATGTCGTAGTGCCGAAACAGTGGGCCCTGCATGTTCCCCGGGATCA
>JAZFTT010000083.1:0-3011 GCA_036446835.1 Acidimicrobiia bacterium | reverse complement strand
CGCGGCTATACGCCGGGTAAATCTTCACAAAACGGTATTTGGCGTCCCGAGATGGGGTACCGGTGGCCCACCCCTAACCTCACAAGCCGTGCGGCGTCTAGCTCTCATCGTGCTTTTCCTGGTGATCCCGATGGTGGCCCTGGCTCACGATGCGCATGGTGGCATCGACGTCATCGATGTCAGCGGGCCGCTCGACGGGTCCGCACTCGACTTCATGACTGAGTCGATCGAACTCGCCGCTTCCTCCGGACAGGTCCTGGCTGTTCTTCAGGTCAACTCGAAGGCAGTTCTCGACAGTAAGGCTTACGCCAGGCTGGTCGACGTACTGTCAAGCCCGCCATTGCCGGTTGCTGTATGGGTCGGACCCGAGCCGGCGGTTGCCTATGGGGGAGCAGCGCTGATGGCCATCGACGCTGGTGAGGTTGCGATCGCGCCCGGATCCGAACTCGGCCATCTTCAGCCCCGAATTGTCGGGGATGATTCCGGTCGAGACGACACTGTTCTGTCAGCGGAGGAGACCGGTCTCGAGCTTCAGCCGACACTTCGTCAGTATTTGCAGGATCTCGACGGTCGGACCTTTGACACTGCCAGTGGGCCCGTCACCGTTTCGACTATTGAGGAATTTGGGGACGGTGTGACCCTGAAGACAACCACATTCCGCAAGCCGGGCTTGGGCACCAGATTCTTCAGGTTGGCGGTCACCCCCGAGGCAGTTTTCTTTTTTCTGGTCATCGGCCTGAGCATGGTGACCTTTGAGTTCTTCGCTTTGGGTCCGGGTGTCGCCGCTGCAGTTGCTTCGATCTCGTTGCTTCTCGCCGGCTGGGGAGTGGTCAACCTGCCGGTGCGCTGGTGGGCTCTGATCCTTGCCTTATTGAGTTGGGCTCTGCTCACTGTTGCCCATCAGAAGGGAGGGGTCCTGGTGATGACCTTGACCGGGGCGACTCTCCTTCAGTTGTCGGGGATGTTCTTCGTGGACGGTGCAGGTCAGATCGATCCGAGATGGTGGCTGGTCTTGCCGTCGGTGCTCGGGGTGCTCTTCTTCTTTCTGCTGGCCATGCCAACTGTTCAGCGGGCCCGGTTGTCGACACAGACCATCGGTCGCGACTCCCTTATCGGCCATGCCGGCCGGGCTCTTGTCGAGTTCGAACCCTACGGTTTGGTTGAAGTGAACGGTGCCCGTTGGCGCGCAACCGCCCATCGGGAAGCGGGAATAACCGAAGGGGACGAAATCACCGTGATCGGAGTAGATGGGCTCTATCTCGAGGTTGAGCATTAATCGGCAGACTCCAGAGCAAGATCGCGAAATTTATCGAGCCCGATCCAAGATTCTTCTTGAAGGGTCGGGGTCGAGTCTGTAGCTTCGTCTCGGGTTATCGCTAGACCGGGAGGAGATTTCCCACATGGACGATTGGCAGCTGGTTGCTCTGTGTCGTGGGAATCATGCCTATCTCTTCTTTCCGCCTCCGACCTTTGAGCGCAAGGAGGAGCGGGAGCGACGAGAGATGAAGGCAAAAGCTATATGTGGGGTGTGTCCCGTCCAGGATCCCTGCTCTACCCATGCCGTGGCCATCCGTGAGCCGTTTGGCATCTGGGGAGGACTAACAGAGGTCGAACGACGCAATGCTGCTCTTACTGGCTGACCACCACACAAGCTGAGAGAAGCAGGTTCACCGGAGCGTCCGGGTATCGCCTCTTCGGACTGTGATTCCCTCTTTGTCAGCCCACTCCAACAATGGGACGGCGTATTTTCGCGACAGTCCAGCAGCATCGCGGAACTGGGCGACCGTGAATTCTTGCGGCAAGGACCCGAGGAGACGCCGGATCTCATCTATCTGGTGGGGTAGCCACACGAGGTCATCGCTCACTCGAACCAGCTCACCTCTTCGCAATTGAAGATGAAGCAACTCGGAATCCAGACCCAACTCGGCGACCGTTGGCACGGCCAGAGCGGCCCCGAGCTCGGCCCTGGCGTGATCCCATTCGGCCTGTGCCTTCTCAGGCAGTCCGACTGTCCTGCCCGACGTGGCAATATCGGGTCCGACGCGGTCCAGGCCGGAGGTCTCGGAAACCACCAGTTCGGCGATCTCGCTGTTCACACCGAGACGCTCGGCAAGCGTCGCCAGAGGCAGACCGACCCTCAGCGGATGCGTCTCATGTTCTGCGGCCACCAACCTGGCTGCCTTCTCGGCAAGAGAGCCGAACATCTTGGTGGAAAGGAGTTGGCCGGCGACCTTGATGGCATCGGGCGGACTTCCCCCTCGAGTCTGGGCGGAGATCCTTGCCGCGTCGGCACTGCCTCGAATCGAGATCAACCGTGCTGCCAGCTCATCGGCATGGGCGTCCGGATCAATCGAACGAACCAGGGTCATCGCGTTCCTGGTCGCTCCCGGCTCCGGGTCCAGCACGCGTCCACCGGCGACAACAAGCTTTCTTCCCGTGTCTCTGACGACAAACCTGTCACCGATGGTGAGTGGGATTGGTTCAGACGTGGTGAAGACGGCGACACCATCCTCCATGCCCACGATCTCGACAGGGTGCACCGAGCTGCCCACGTGAAGTTGATAGGCGCCTCGGCGCTCGAGTTGGTCCACATACCGGGCGGTACGAAGCGAGGCTACGAAACGTGTGGAGCTCGTCCACTGATCGGGTAGGCCGATCATGTCGCCGCGCCCAACCTCAATGCGCTCGATTCCGCTCAGGTTGAGAGCGACACGCCGCCCGGGTTCGATGTGGTCGACCTGGTTCTCGTGACTTTGAATCCCCTTGATCCGGGTAGATCTTCGACCCGGGTAGATGGTGACGCTCTCGTCGGTCCCCACAGGACCGTCGAGGAGTGTCCCGGTGACGATGGTCCCGGCACCACTGGCTGTGAATGACCGGTCGACCCCACGACGCGGCCGGCCGATGTCCGAGGGTGCCACGGAGGCGGTCAGCTCCTGAAGATGCGAGACAAGAACGTCGATGCCATCGCCGGTTGTTCCCGATACGGGAACGATTGCGGCACCCTGGAG
>JAZFTT010000082.1:0-3660 GCA_036446835.1 Acidimicrobiia bacterium | reverse complement strand
GTTCGTGATCGGCCTTCGTCCACCTTTGCTCCCTTTCAGCCGCGGTGGCCAACAACCTACGCGTTCCACAATCTCAACATCGGTATGAACGAGTCGCACATAATGAATCGCCCTGGGTTGAGTGGAGACTCCTGAGCTTGGAAACGAGGATGGAGTCATGTCAGAGAAATATCAGGTGCCGACGACTCGTCGGTATTCGTCGGAGTTCAAGGAGCGGGCGGTGCGGATGGTCCGTCAGCTCGGTGAGGAGACGGGTGAGAAGAAGGGGACGGTTGGTCGGGTGGCCGACCAGTTGGGGTGTGGCGTTGAGTCGCTGCGCAGCTGGGTGAAACAGGATGAGATCGACCGGGGTGAGACCGGTGGGGTGACCACGGCTGAGGCGGAACGGATCAAGGAGTTGGAACGGGAGAACCGCGAGTTGCGCCGTGCCAACGCCATTTTGAAGTCGGCGTCGGCTTTTTTCGCGGCGGAGCTCGACCGCCCACAGAAGTGATGGTGAGCTACATCGATGACAACCGGTCCGAGTTCGGGGTCGAGCCGATCTGTGACACGTTGCAGTTCGCCCCCTCCACCTATTACGCCGCCAGGTCACGGCTGCCGTCGGCCCGTCAGCTGCGGGATGCAGTACTGATGCCGATCCTCCTTGCGCTCTGGGTCGCCAACTTCAAGGTGTATGGGGCCCACAAACTGTGGAAGGCGGCACGGCGTGCCGGCCATGACATCGGCCGGGATCAGGTCGCTCGACTGATGAAAACCATCGGTATCGAGGGGGTGCGGCGGGGCCGGCGGCGGATCCGCACCACTCGACCCGACGACCAGGCGGCACGGTCTCCGGATCTGGTGGAGCGGGACTTCACCGCCAATGAACCAAACCGTCTGTGGGTCACCGATCTCACATTCGTACCGACCTGGCAGGGTGTCGCCTATGCGTGTTTCATCGTCGACGCCTTCTCGAGGATGATCGTCGGGTGGCGGGTCGCATCGAACATGCGCACCGCCATGGTCCTCGACGCCCTAGAGATGGCCCGCTGGCAGCGAGGCACCCAACTCGAAGGTCTGGTGGCCCATTCCGATGCCGGGTCCCAATTCACCTCTATCCGCTACGGGGAACGTCTCGCCGAACTCGGTGCGACACCATCGATCGGATCCGTCGGCGACAGCTACGACAACGCGCTAGCGGAGACCATGAACGGGCTCTACAAGACCGAACTGGTCTACGGACCCGACCAGGGACCATGGAGAAAGATCGAAGACATCGAGTTAGCCACCTTGAGTTGGGTGCACTGGTACAACACCCAGCGTCTCCACGGCTACCTCAACGATGTCCCACCCGTCGAATACGAGGAGGCCCACTACGCTCAACCCGCCCCCACGGGCAGATAGGAAACCAAACGGAATGGTCTCCATCAAACCCAGGGCGATTCACGGCGTGATTTGGCGGTCCTCAGGCACCTTGAGGATTTGAACCGACACAGTGTGCGCCTCCTTGTTAGGTTCTGAATTCACACAGGGAGAGAGGTGCGAGGGTGCGTTATCGACGATGGTTCGGGTATTTGGCTGCGATCCTGCTTTTGGCGACGGCCTGCGGGGACGACACGCCTACCGCGGGACCGGTCACCATCCAGACCGACATCGATCGAAGTGCATCGCCTATCCAGGGGACTTTCGAGGTGACAGTCGGCGCTGATGTCCTTGGGTGTTCCAGCGGAACGGTGGTGCAGATGCAATCGGAGACCTTCGGGAAGAGGGACAATGTCATGACTTGTGAGTCCGGCTCAAATGCGGGGACTTTCACCATCATCTATGACCCCGATGACACTCCCAAATGGAATGTCCTGGAAAGCTCCGGCGACTTCGCCGGGCTGCAAGGTGAAGGGGGCCTCTCCTGGGTCCTCCCAAGCCCCTCTAGCCTCGCCGAGACGTTCACAGGCGACATCGAATACAACTCCTAAACCGCCGCACATAGCGGCACTTGTGCGTGCCGGGAAAAGGTGCATATTGCCGGTTATGGGCGGGGGCCTGTAGGACTTTCTACACTTTGTGCGGCTGGTCGAATCCTTTGAAGGACACTTCGCCTCGTGGTTCGAAGGTGGATCGTTTTCCCACAGCGAGCTGGCGTGGTTAATGGGGGTGGTTGGTTAGGGTGTGCTCATTGCACGGTTCACGTGCTTCGCCTTTCTCTGCTTCTGTCGTTCCGTCGGTGTCGCAGCGGGGTGCTCCCGTTTCTCGGTCGATCTGACCGGGATCTGAGTTACTCGACCTGTCAGGTGCCAACAAGTAGACGGTTCAGCTCAAAAGGAGCATGCAATGTCCACAAACATCTACGTGGGGAATCTCGCGTTTTCCACCGATTCGTCCGATCTTGAGCGCTTGTTCGCCGAGCACGGTCCCGTCACCAAAGCTCAGGTGATTTCCGATCGTGACACCGGCCGCTCCCGCGGTTTCGGTTTCGTCGAAATGGGATCGGCCGACAGCGCCCAGAATGCGATCAGTTCGCTCGACGGGACCGACTTTGGAGGCCGCAGCCTCAAGGTCAACATCGCCAAAGAGCGTTCCTGACCCATTCGACTACACCGCGCTGGCGGGGCGCTAGGCCAGAGATGATGCTGTCTTCTCCGATCTTGGCGTTCCCAAGCGCCCATTATGTTGGCCGGCGTGGCTAAAAGCCGAGGCGAAGCGGTCGCGAAGCGAGCGAGGGAACAAGCTCGTGCAGTAAAGAAACAGGCCAAGCAGACCAAACGTGAGGCCCGAACGGACGACACCGCCCACCTATCGGCTACCAGCGAGGCTGCCCTTTTCGAGGAGTTCGCCCGGCTCAGCGCCGAACGCGAGGCCGGTGCGATAAGCGAAGACCACTACACCCGCGAGCGGTCTCGAATCCTTGCCGAACTCGGAATCGAACCCGACTGAACATCGCACCGTGACGGGTAGTCCGGGCGACCCAACGAGAGCCGAGTCCCAATAGGCCCTGGGGCAACTACGCGACGCTGGCCTCGGGAACGATTGACGCGACTCCATCGAAGCCGCCCATAACGGCTGTGAATTCAGGGGTTCGTTGCATCACTTTCGACGAGGATTGTGGGTTCTCTATGTGGAGGTGTGTGGTGAGACGGTTGTCGGAGTTGGAGAAGTCTGAGATTTGGGATCGGTTCGAGGCGGGTGAGTCGCAGAGGTCGATCAGCCGGCGACAGCTGCAGCGTTGATCGTGGCTCGACCCGGCGACGAGACGTATGCGTTTACGGATGCTGGAGCGGATGGCGTTGACCCTGACGACGAAGCCGTCCCGTCGGTGTTCATGTCGGTCTTGGTAGCGGAGGGAGGTGAGCGTGCTCCCGATTGCCTGCTCGAAGCGTGGCAAGACGCCGATCAGTCATCAGGGTCGGTCGTCGTTCGACAGATCAACGAAGGTGCCGATACCAGGGTTGTGCTCATCTTCTCTGGTGTTGTGGTCGCGTTAGGAGTGATTGCGGTCTGGGCGCTGGTGTGGTCGCGGCGCCGTCGCGCCGGTTAGGTTCGCTGCGATTCCCTCTACCAACAGGCGATCCAGGCGGGACTAACACCAGAAGCACCACCAAGAGATGCCGAATGGGGCGAGCGATACTTCCACCTGACCGATCCCGATGGCCACGAACTCAGTTTCGCCACCCCCCTAGACCCGTA
>JAZFTT010000081.1:0-7282 GCA_036446835.1 Acidimicrobiia bacterium | reverse complement strand
ACCAGGAAAAGTTCGTCTTTGGGAATCTCGTAGACCTGCTCGCGGGCCTCAGGGAAGAATCCGGTGCCTTCAAGGGCGTGCTCACGAACGAGGACGGGAGGGATCATCGGGGTGAACCCGGCCTCGGAGAGATTGTCCATGGCCCAGCGGACCAGCGAGAGCTCGAGAAGCGCACCCTTGCCCTTCAAGTAGCCAAACCGACTCCCCGAGACCTTGGAAGCGCGAGCAGTATCGATGATGTCGAGCGACTCGCCGAGCGAAGCATGGTCGGCTCCCTCAGTGGCACCATCGCCGATCCGTTTGATTTCAACACCGTCCTCTTCGGTGAAGCCGTCGGCCGCGGAAGGGTCGACCAGATTGGGGACATCGAGAAAGGCGGTCCTGAAGGCTGCCGCCAGCTCGTCGGCTCTTCCCGCCGCATCCTTTTGGGCAGCCGCCAGACCGGAGACCTCTTCAATAGCAACCTGCTTGGCGTCGCCATCAAGCGAGGCAATCTTCTTGCCTGCCTCGTTCTGAGACGCCTTCAGCTCTTCTGATTCTCGGAGCGCGGCACGATGAGAGGCGTCCAGCTCGATCAAGGCTTCGAGATCGAGATCCGACCCTCGGCGACGCAGTGATTCGGCGATGATCTCGGGGTTATCGCGGAGGAGTCTCGGATCGATCATGGGGCGGCGGATGGTAACGATGAGTCAGGTTTTCCGGCATTCTGTTTGCCCAAAAGATCGGACGTGGGTGCCTTGGGAAAGCGAGAGTCAGCCTTCGATAACGGTGAACTGAACCCGAATCTCGTTGTCGTTGGCGTTGGAGTCGTCGCCGGTGATGGCGAGAATGGCCGCAACCTCGTATATGCCTCCCGATTCGACCTCCAGCGCGTCGAAGATGATTGTCACCTGCTGATTTGGCTGAAGCGCCGCCACTTCTGCCTGTTCGCGTATCTGCTCGGGCCCACCGGTGAGTGTCAGCACAAGTGCTTCAACTCCGCTCGCCACGTTGCCGACATTGGTCACAACAACCGAAAACACGATGCTGTCGGTGATTGGAACCACCACCTGGTCGGATGGGTCTACCTGCCACTCGGGGTCGGAGACGATCTGGCTCACGGCGAGCCCGGGGCGAAGTGCCAACCCGCTGTTCGGGGACCGGGCGGAGTCGATGTACGAAACCGAGAGACTCACCAGACTGCCCTCCGCCGGCATCAGCACGACGGCAGGCATCGGGGTCAGCGGGTTGGGAATATCGATTCGTCTCATCTCCACCACAAGATCGGCATAGAAGGTGTCCCCGGCCCTCAGCTCGGCCAATGAGTCGGCCATCGTGTCGACAACCAGGAGACTGTCAGGGCTGTCCGCCGCTTCGAGAACCGACACACCGTACCCCTCCACCCCGCCCTCCCAGGTCCGCAATACCTGGCGGTACATCGAGCGGACCGGGGTCAACGAGGGAGTGGGAGGAGCGTCCTCGACAAACGCCAGCCCCACGGCCAGGTCCTCCATGATTCCGTCGATGACCGTCACGAACTCGGTTCTATCGATGCGCTGGAGACGGGAAACGACATCACGGAGGGCGTCACCGCCCTTGGATATCTCGACGGCCTGACTTTGCATCTCCTCGAGATAGTCCAGCTCGGCACGGGTCTCATCACCGGAGGCCGAGACAATCAGGCCAACTACGACGGCGACACCCACCACTATGAGCAGGAAGTAGCGTGCCACCGCTCGCCGGCGGGGTGGTGGATCAAATATCACCGTGGGCGAGGGGGGACTTGAACCCCCACGATCTTGCGATCACAGGAACCTGAATCCTGCGCGTCTGCCAATTCCGCCACTCGCCCTGTTGGAACCTGGGATCGTACTGAAGCCATATTGGTTGTGGTATTCCGCATGACCACCAATCGGCCCTTAATCTCTCGATCGTTGAGCCTCGTCCGCAGCTTCGAGCGCCGCCTGGAACGTCTCTTCGAAGGCGCCGCAGGGAAGGCGTTCTCAGGTCGTCTTCATCCGTCGGAAATCGCCGGGAAGCTGGCACGTGAGGCCGACCTCGCTCGTTTTGAGCACGTAACAGGGCCCGCCACCGCCAACTCTTACACGATCCTCGTCAATCCCCGCGATCTGACTCTCGACCCCGGCGAGTTGGAGAGGGTTCTGGCTGAAGAGGTCGACCGCTACACGGCAGACGAAGGGCTGCGTCTGGAAGGACCAATCGCGGTGGCGATCGAAGCCTCCGAGGACGTTTCGCCCGGAACAGTCGTCTGTCACCTGGAGGTAAAGCCGGGTCCAACCGTTCCATGGATGCGGCTGGTCGGGTCGGAGACCGTCGAAGTGGGGCGGAACCGGGCTCTGATCGGCAGGTCGCCGGAGGCCGACCTTGTCCTTCCCTTCGAGGACATCAGTCGTCGACATGCGCTGATCTGGCGACAGGAAGGTCAGGTCTGGATAAGGGATCTCGGATCGTCCAACGGCACATCCCTCGATGGGGAGCCGGTTGGCCGGGAGGCCGCGACTGTCAATCCTGGCGCTGTCCTCGCGTTCTCGGATCACCGTTACCGACTTGCGAAACTCTGATGCCAGACGTAATCCTTGCCATTCTGCGGATCATCTTTCTCGGTCTGGTCTATCTGTTTGTTTGGCAGGTGGCCAGGGCAATCGGATCGCACCTGGGAATCTCGGTGCGTCGCCGACGTCGTGAGGGAAGAAAGATCCTCTTTGTCCGATCCGAAAACCAGAAGGGCATCGAAATCGAGATCACCGACGTGACCGTGCTGGGCAGGTCCGACGAGTCCGACCTAGTCATCGACGACCCCTACGCTTCCGATTTCCACATGCGGCTGGTGGTTCAGGAGAATGCGATGATGCTCCACGACTTGGGTAGCACGAACGGGACCTACGTGAATGGTCGTCGTGTCACCGTTCCGACCGAACTCCGACGCGGTGATCACATTCAGGTGGGCAAAACCGTGATGGAGGTTCGATGAGATACCTCTGGGCAACGGCGACCCATAAGGGGATGGTCAGGGAGAACAACGAAGACTCCCTGTATCCCGATACCTCCGGCGAGTCTCACGGGCCGGCGACTCTCGTGGTTGCCGATGGCATGGGGGGTCATGTCGCCGGAGAAGTTGCCTCGCGACTCGCCGTGAATGCGGCCGCGTCGAACGATCTTTTGCCGAGTGACCGGGTGGCAGCCGGCAACAGGGCGATCAGGGAGGAAGTGGCAAGAGAACCAAGTCTCGAAGGCATGGGGACGACCATGACCCTGGTGTCGCTGGACGAGGACGGCACCGCGACCTTCGCACACGTGGGCGACAGTCGTGCCTACATGTACCGGGCCGGTGAACTCCGCCAAGTGACCGAGGATCACACCGTTGCCGCCGAGTACGTGGCCCTTGGAGAGATCTCGGCGGAAGAAGCAGCATCTCATCCACAGCGTCACATGCTGACAAGAACCCTCGGGCTCACCCGATTCGTCAATATCGATGAGATCGAAATCACCCTCGAACCGAAGGACAGGATTCTGCTGTGTTCGGACGGACTGAACGAGATGGTTGATGATGGCGCAATTGCAGCGTTGATGGACGGGGGCAATGTCGATGATGTGGTTTGGAAACTGGTGGAGACGGCCAATGAGGCCGGTGGCGTCGACAACATCACAGTGATCGTCGTCGACGCTCTTGACTGAGGGTCCCTGTGCCCCCCAACGCAAATACGCTGACGTTTCAACGGACAGATAACCCCGCTCGCGGTGTCCTCCTCCTCGATACACCTCACCGGGTGCGTCAACGTCGCTGCGTCCCGGCGAGGCGACGCCTCTGTCTCGCCGAAACATGCGACCGCACTTACGCTGGTGAGCACTAGATGACCCGCAACACCGAAGCCGCTCTGATCATCGCGGCATCCTTTCTGGCGGCATTTGGGATGACTCTCGTCAACTTCGCTCGCGGGGGCAGTGTCGACGCGCAGACCGGTCTCACCTTCCTGGTGTTCCTGATCACGTTTGGTGGCCTCCAGATCGCCGTGCGCAGCTGGGCGCCTCGTGCCACTCCCCTGCTCCTGGCGCCAATAGTCGCCCTAACCGCCATAGGGTTTCTCGAGGTGTACAGACTGGACGTCGTCAGAGCCGGGCTGCAACGATGGTGGTTGTTGATCGGGGCTGGTTTGGCGGCGCTGGTGCTTGCCCTGCTCTCTAAAGCGGGCACCTCGGTGCTCCGTCGCTATCGCAATCTCATTCTCGTGATCTCGATCGCCCTACTGTTGCTTCCCAACCTGTCGTCCGACTGGGGGTTTCCCCTAAAGGGTCTGGAGGTCAACGGATCCCGTCTGTGGGTGGTGCTCGACCTCGGCTTCACCCAGATGCAGTTCCAGCCCGCCGAGTTGGCGAAACTTGGTTTGGTGACGTTCGTTGCTGCCTATCTCGCCGACCATCAGCGTGCTCTGCGCGAGGCACACCGCCAGGTGGGACCACTCCGATTTCCGGAGCCACGGCAACTGATCCCACTACTGGCGGCCTGGGGTGTCAGCGTGGTGATCCTCGTGTGGCAGCGCGACCTCGGAGCATCGCTTCTGTTGTTTGCCGGATTCGTGTTGCTTCTCTACGCCGCTACCGGCGCTACAGGCTATCTGGTTGCGGGTGGGCTGCTGGCCTTGTTGGGAGGGGTGGCCTCGTTTCTGATGTTTGACCACGTGCAGCGTCGGGTTGTCGCATGGATCGCGCCATTCGAGAATTACCAGGACGAAGGGTTCCAGATCGCACAAGGGCTCTTTGCCCTCGGGTCCGGCAGCCTCGCAGGAGCGGGCCCGGGGCTGGGAAGACCCGACCTGATCCCCAATGCCTCCACCGACTTCATTTTCGCTGCCGTGGGTGAGGAACTCGGGTTCGCCGGATCGGTGGCTGTGATCGCTCTATTCGCTCTTGTCGTCAGCGTCGGACTGGGCATCGCCTTCCGAAGCCGCGACACTTTCCGCAAGCTGCTGGCAGCCGGTCTGACATTCATATTCGGGATCCAGGTGTTTCTGATCATCGGCGGGATACTCCGCATCCTTCCACTGACGGGGATCACGCTGCCCTTCATGTCCTATGGCGGTTCTGCTCTTGTGGGCAATCTGGTCCTGATCGCCCTGCTGCTCCGAATCAGCCACGAGGAAGCGTCATGAACGGCCCCATTCGTCGAATCGCCATCGGCATATTCGGCGCCATGGGCGCCCTTCTCCTAGCCGTCACCTGGTTTCAGGTGGTGCGTGCCGACGATCTCAAGACGGATCCGCTCAACCCACGTCCGGCGTTGACAGAACGCGGCAAAGAGCGAGGTCTGATCGTCACCATCGACGGAGCGGTCGTCGCCAGATCGGTGGAGGACCCCGGAAGTCGCGATTACCTCAGGGAATATCCCGAGGGCGAGGCCTTCGCCCACGCCGTCGGCTATTCCTCGTTCCTCGTGGGCAGCAGTGCTCTCGAAGCGACGTACTCGTCCCAATTGCGCTCGAGACGGGATCTCACCATCAGTGACATAGTTGCGGTCATTCTGGGAAGGGATCTCCGCCCCGAGAACCTTGAGATCACCATCGATACCGGGCTTCAGCTAGCGGCCTTCGAGGCGCTTGGCGACAACAAAGGCGCGGTTATCGCCCTTGACCCTCGAACGGGTGCGGTCCTGGCAGCCGTCTCGACACCGTCGTTCGACCCGACCCTGCTTCTGGGGGACGACGCCGCCCAGCAATGGGAAACCCTGCTCATAGACCAGTCCCGGCCATTGATAGACAGGGGAACCCTGGAAATCTATGCACCAGGATCGAGCTTCAAGACGGTGGTGACTGCAACTGCGCTCGACACCGGCTTGGCGGGACCAGGAACAACCTTCGACGACCCCAGCGAATTCCACCTCCCCGGTTCAACAGCGACGATCTCGAATTTCGGGGGCCAGACCTGCAGCGACGGACTATCGGTGAGCCTCCTCGAGGCCTTTGTTCGCAGCTGCAACACAGTTTTTGCCGACCTCTCGATCCAACTCGGTGCGATCGACATCGGCATCACGGCCAAGGCGCTCGGCTTCAACACCGAAATCGCTTATGAGTGGGCGATTCCCCAAGCCGTTTGGCCTACCGACGATCTGGTTGGCGATGACGCAGCGTTGGCCCAGAGTGGCATCGGGGAACGCGACGTGCGTGCTACACCGTTGCATATGGCGATGGTCGCCGCAGCAGTAGCGAACAATGGGGTTGTGACCAATCCCTACATGGTCCAGCGCATCTTCGATGCCGACGGTCAGACAGTGGAAACCACCAAGGTCACCGAGTTGGGACGCGCCATGGCGCCAGAAACAGCTTCGGTGCTTGCCCAGATGATGGAGCGCGTCGTGACCGAAGGCACCGGTCGTCGGGCCGCGGTACCGGGAGTAAGGGTTGCGGGTAAGACTGGCACGGCCACGGGTCATGGCGATTTCTCCAATCCTTGGTTCATCGGGTTTGCTCCAGTCGAGAGTCCGACGATTGCCCTGGCGGTGTTCATCGAAGGCAGCCCTTCCTCGGGTGAATCGGCAACCGGCGGATCGCTGGCGGCGCCCATCGCATCGAAGCTAATCGAGATCTGGATCGCGTCGCGGTCATGAGTTGGCACCATCCCCTCCCTACAATTCTCTGACTCGATGCAAACCCCCTCCGAACTGACCGAGCGCTATCACGTCACGTCCCACATTGCCCGGGGCGGAATGGCTGATGTCTACGAAGGTCAAGATACGTTGCTAAACCGCAAGGTCGCCATCAAGGTTCTTCACTCCCAGTTCTCCTCGGACGAGGCGTTCGTGAAGCGATTCCGTCGTGAGGCCCAGGCGGCGGCCAATCTCACCCATCCAAACATCGTCGGGATCTACGATTGGGGGCAGGCACAGGGCACCTATTTCATCGTCATGGAGATCGTTGATGGCCGCTCTCTTCGCGATGTCCTCAGGTCCGAGGGGGCGCTTCTTCCGCGCCGTGCCATCGAGATTGCCGCCGAGACTGCCGCCGCACTGTCCATTGCCCATCAGGCCGGGCTGGTTCATCGCGACGTGAAGCCCGGCAACATCTTGCTGGCCAAGGACGGAACGGTGAAAGTTACCGACTTCGGTATCGCAAGAGCATGGGATGACAGCCAAGAGCTCACAAAGACCGGTGCCGTCATCGGCACTGCCACCTACTTCAGCCCCGAACAGGCCCAGGGCGCGGCCGCCGACGCCCGAAGCGATGTCTATTCGTTGGGGGTGGTGCTTTACGAGACCCTCACAGGTCGCCCGCCATTCACCGGTGAGAGCCCT
>JAZFTT010000080.1:0-12623 GCA_036446835.1 Acidimicrobiia bacterium | reverse complement strand
GGGTGAGGCCGTGCCGCTTATTGAGATCTCGGAAGTCGGCCGCCTTCGGCCCCATGATTTCGGTCATGTCCGCACGCCACTCGTCCAGTTTCCCTGGAAGAATCGGTACCGCTACTACTCCCATGAGTTCTTCTCTCCTTCGCGATCGTTCTACGCCTTTGCGGGCCCCGGACTATCTACCGGAACGGCATCGTCAAATGTAGCACGTCCATGGCAGACGATTGACGTCGAAATATTGTCGTAGAGAGAGAAGAGTGCTGAGTTGACGAAGGCCGCCTATAACCGGCTGGGAGGGATACTTGGGACTGGTGTGACGTCCCACGGGTCGGGAGCCAAGTGGTTCGGCCGGTAGCGGGCGTGACGGTCGAGAAGGGTACTGATGGCCACTTAGTGCTCTCCAACAGAGATACGGTCGAATGTTTCGGCGAGGCAGTGGTGCCGATCACCAGGGAGCAGCGACGTTGGCCACCCACAGCGGTGCGTCGAGGACGAGGACACCGCGGCGGCGTCACTGTCCGTGGAGACGTCAGCTGTCTCTGTTTGGCGGGCACTTAGATCACCACCCCGCGGCCAGTGTCATTACGTGGTCACCTTCCTCCAGCTCGTGACGGTGAAGATCGATCCGAAGACCGAGTCGATCAACACACGTATAGGAATCATATGTACGGATCTACTCTTGAGAGACTCCGACATCGGGCATCGAGACGCGATCCACCGGGATTGGGTCGTGACGCGGCCAAGTTCGGAAGACCCAGCTGAAACCCTGGCATCGGGTTGGCGAACGGGCGCCGTTTTCTACGGGCCATACTCCCGGTTGGCCAAGAAGGTGAGCAGGGTGGCCATGATGTGACGATCCGAGGAGGTGATCCCGACGACCATGCGAGATTTCGGTTGGCTTCGCTGGCTCCGCCCTACGAGCGGAGCCGGCTTCCTGCTGCTGGCGCTGTTTGTCGGCGCCGGGGCCGGCATGGGAGCCGCCATCCTGATCTATGTCCTGGAGTTGGTCGGGCGAGTGACGCAGTGGGTGGCTGATGTCCCGCTGTTGGGCAACTGGTGGATGTTTCTCACGATCCCCGTCGGAATGTTCCTGGCCTGGAGCCTGACCGCCCGTTTCGCTCCCGAGGTGGCCGGTCACGGAGTGCCGCAGGTCATCGCCGCCCTCACCGTTCGCCGTGGCGAAATCCGAACCCGGGTGGCGCCCCTGAAGACAATCGCAACGGCGCTGACGATCGGCAGTGGAGGTTCCGCAGGTCGAGAAGGGTCGATCGCTCAGATCGGCGCAAGCATCGGATCAATGGTGGGCCGAGCAACACGCCTCGCCGAGCCCGAGATGAGAGCGCTCGTCGCGGCGGGGGCAGGCGCCGGGATCGCGGCAACCTTCAACGCACCGATTGCAGGCATGTTCTTTGCCATGGAGGTGATCCTGCGAGACATGTCGATCCGCTACTTGCACACGGTGGTGGTGGCATCGGTGGCCGGAGCCGTGGTGTCCAATTCGCTTATCGGAGAGGAAATAACCTTCCGGGTTCCTGCATATTCTCTTGACGACCCGCAGCTGCTCTTGCTGTTCGCCCTGCTCGGCCTGGTTGCGGTGGGCCTGGCGCTTCTTTTCATCGAAGGGCTCGATCGGTGGGCTGTCGGGCTGAAGAAACTGGCCCCATGGTCCCGACCGATCCTGTTCGGACTCATCGTCGCCGCAGTTGGATTCTGGCTGCCGGAGGTGCTCGGATCCGGGCAGTCGTTCATCGAAGGGGTACTCCAGGAGGAGATCCAGAAGACCTGGTGGATCTTTGGGCTGCTCGCCCTGGCCAAGGTTCTGGCGACCTCCCTGACCCTGGGCGGCAAGGGATCCGGAGGCATCTTCATGCCGAGCCTGTTCATTGGCGCTACCGCCGGGGCTGCCTTCGCCGAACTCACCTCGTTCGTCTGGCAGGGTTCGAACATCGATCCCGGCGCTTTTGCTCTGGTCGGCATGGCAGCCGTCTTCGCCGGGGTCGCCAGGGCCCCACTCACGTCGATCCTCATCGTCTTCGAATTGACCGGCGACTATGGCCTCGTGATACCGCTCATGCTGGCCGTGGCCATCAGCACGTTCGTCACCAACCAACTGCATCCGGAAAGCGCCTACACGTCGCCGCTGCTCCGCATGGGGATTCACACCGTGCGCATGGATCACGTCGATCTGCTCGACACGGTGACGGTAGGACACCTGGGGCTCCGTGCGCCGGTGGTGGTGTCTCCCGAGGCCACGCTCGGGGAAGTGCGGGGCGTGCTGAACCGGGAGAGGTTGCATGGCGTACCGGTTGTCGAGGGAGACAGGCTGGTCGGCGTCGTGACCGAGTCGGACATCCTCCGCGCCGGCGGACCATCCGACCAAGTCTCGGCCAAGGACGCGATGACACCCGATCCGGTCACGGTGACCGGGCAGCTTCCGGTGTCGGAGACACTTGAGCGTATGGCCGCACTGGGTGTGGGGCGTCTCCCTGTCGTCGCTGAGAACGATCCCCATCGGCTGGTCGCGATGTTCAGGCGCGAGGACGCCATTGCCGCCTATCACTTCGCCCTCGGTACGGCGGCCCGCCAGCACCGACTCCCAGAGCGAGTCCGGACGCGCCGCTCCGACTCGACGCATTTCTTCGAAATCGAGATCACCGACAGCTCCCCGGCAAACGGGCGCAAGATCAAGGAGGTGCCATGGCCCGAAGGGTGTCTCGTCGTCTCAATCCACCGCGGCAACGACCTGCTGGTCGCATCCGGAGATCAGGAGCTCAAATCGGGAGACGCCCTGACGGTCTTCGGAGACGAGCAGGCTCGTAAACGGCTCTCTCAGCGGCTCCGGGCCGACCTCTGACGAATCTCTCACGCTCAAACTGCCGAACTTTGGAGACTGGATCTATGTCGGTCGGTTCTGGGATCAGGGTGTAATTCCGAACCAATGATCGAGGACTATTGGCCAGTCCTTCTCACTTACGGGTTCTTCGATCCAGATGCCGTCACGGCGGCACTTGAGCCGATCGTGCAGCAACGTCACCCGATCAGGACCCCCGTCGAGCAAACGAGTAGCGAAGGGGCTTTCGGTCCAATGCAGGCCGAGGTCGGTTTGAAGCCGCCGCGAAGGGCTATCGAAGTCGGCGGTTTCGTACGTATTCGAGTCGAACCGATACTGAGGCTCGCCGTCGCCGTCCGACCCGTACGCAATCAACGTCGTTTCGTCACCATCGAAAAGAAACCCGAACTCACCAACCCCTCCATCATGGGGACCCGTCGAGTCGAGGGGCAGGGGACGGATGAAAGAATCACCAAAGCCGACATCCACCAGATAGCGCCGATCCAAAGTGACGGAGAGGGTCAGATGATCAGGAGCCGTGGATGCCTCACCGGGCAACACAGTCGCTCCGAGCCTCTCCACAACGAAGCCAAGCTCTTCCAATAGGACAGCGAAGGCACCGTTGAGTTCGTAACACCAGCCCCCTCGACCCCTGGCCACGATCTTGGGAACCGACCATTCGACACTGGTTTGAACGCCACGACGATGGAACACATCAAGGTTCTCGAACGGCACACACGACAAATGCGCTTGCTGCAACCGTTCCAATCCAGCAACAGAAGCCTCCACACCCCTGGACAGTCCGATCCGCTTCAGATACGCACCAACATCCACAACAAGATCTTGGCAGAAGAACACCATCACACGTCCGGGCAGACGGGACCCTTCATGAGTGCTGTTAATTCAGGGCTCTACTGCTGAGAAACTCCAAGATCGGGCGCCGAAGGGGAGCAACAAGCCCGGGCAATACTCGGGCTTTCGTCGTAGCGGGACGGGATTTGAACCTGCGACCTCGAATATGGGGGACAATCAACTGCGACAGCTAGTGCCGAGCAGATTTCGATCATTCGGTCGTCTCCAACGCTGACCTCATCTACGTATCCAACATTGCTCAAGGAATGTTCATTCTCGATCTTGTCGAGAAATGACAAACAAACAAGCTGACTGCGACGATGGGGGCCCTATGGGTCCCCATCCGTCCACCTGATCACATGGCTCAGGAGCCGGCGTCGGCTACGTCTCCGAAGCACCCATTCACAAACTCGGGAGGGCCGGAGTTACCAAAGGATGTAACCCCGCCAGCCAACACCAAGTTCTGTCCCGACGATGTGGTGACCAGAGGCCAGATGGCCGCATTCCTCAAACAGGCACTCGAATGGCGCCGCCCATAACCGGCTGGGAGGGATACTTGCGTCTGGTGTGGTACGCACCGGTCGGGCGGTGGAACACCTGTTGAACTGTTAGCCACTGATGTTTCGGTGTGTCAGCGTGAGCGCTGGTGGGGTGGCTGTGTGGTCACGTTTCTGCTCGACACGCAAGAGGCCAGAGGTGGTTCAAGTCCTCTAGGGCCCACCCGAGAACCCCCCAAGTGTTTGGAGGATTTCTCTTGAGGCGGTGCAATTCAACTGTTCACACGAGGACCCTGAGAGCGAGTTTGGCGGCTCCGGTGAGTTCTCCGTCAGGTGCTGGTAGACGGATCAGTCTGTATCCGTGCGCCGCTGCCAACATGTCCTTTGTCGTGTCGAAGTACGCCCTCTGGGCAGTGAGGCCTCCCGGGAAGGGGAAATCAACGGCTTCTCTCCCACGCAGGTACTTGTCAGCAGAATCCTGATACTGAGAGCACAAACCGTGGTATTGGCTCAGGTCCAACCCATGGTCGATACCGTCGTAGAAGTCCAAGCTCGTGAGGCGCCGTGAGGAGAAGTGGTGCTTCTCGTCTATCTCGATCAGCGTGGTCCCATCAATCTGGAGGTCGACACGGAGGTGCTGCCGGCGTTTTACAGTCAGTGCAGACCAGTCTCCGCCAAGGCGGGCATGGAGGGTCACCAGACGATACTTGAGCTGTGATGGCAAAGGAACGTCGACCTCAGTTGGTGCCCTATTGGTCAGCCAGTCGAATCTCACTTGGCGGTCGACCTGAAATCCCCTCTTCTGGAGTAACTGCTGAACTTCTTCCACAACGCTCTTGGTCGTCACATTCTCTCCGTTGACATCACATCGACGAGGCTACGTCTGGTAACGGCGAGCCGCCATTCCCGACGGTTGTCTGCCAGCATTGGTTGTGGAGGTTGAAGATTCATGGAGATGACACAGGAGCACAAAGAAGCCCTAGCTCGGGGTGGCAGAGAGGCGAGAGCCATCAAGGCATATCTGAAGACGGTCGACACACACAAGCTTGGTCGTCCGGTCTCGAGAGAGACTCTCGAGAAGCGTCTGGAAAAGACAAGCCGGAGAATCGGAGACTCGGATGATCCGCTCAAGACCGTTGACTTGATCCAGACTCAACTCGACATCGAATCGGCGTTGGCCAGTATGGAAGACGTGGAGAGCATTGAGCGTCTGGAGGCGAAGTTCGTGAAGTACGCGGCGTCGTACTCGGAGCGCAAGGGTGTCAGCTACACGGCATGGCGCCAGTTTGGAGTACCTGCCGCGGTCCTAAGAAACGCCGGTGTGCCCGAAACGAGACGTCGTTAGGCCCACCCCAGCTCGGCTAGTCGATCGTCGTCGATACCCAGATGATGACCGAGTTCGTGAAGCACGGTCTTTCGTATCTCGGCTTCCAGATCCTTCTGGCCCAAGCCAAGGGCCAGGTGCTGGCGTCTGAAAATGACGATCCGGTCGGGCATTGCACCGAAGTAATCCTCTCGCCGACTGAGGTCGACTCCTTCGTAGACCCCGAGCACGTTCCCCAACTCGGGCGGCGGGTGCTCCTCGACCACAACGACGAGATTGTCGATCTTGGCGACAACCCACTCGGGAAGCTCGTCGAGGGTACGGTCGACCACCTCCTCGAAATCTCTCCTTCTCATCTTTGGGCAGCCCTCAAGTGACCGCCTTCTCCGCACCGGCGAAGGCCTCGTGTGCCCTCGATTCGAATATCAGTTTGAGACGCTGCAACGCGGTGTGGATATCCATGAATGTGTTGTAAAGCGGTGATACACCCAGCCGGACGTTGTCCGGCGTGCGGAAGTCGGGAAGAACGTGGCCGACGTCGATGAGGGCGCGTGTGGCCGGCCACGCCTCCTCGTGCCCAAGCGAGACATGAGAACCTCTTCGGTCGGGGTCGGTGGGAGTGGCCAACACGAAGCCGAGAGGGCGAAGATGTGTATCCCACTGTCCGATCAGGTATTCACTCATTGTCACCGACTTGGCTCGAATGACGTCGATGCCCACCTCTGCCACAGCGGTGATCCCTGCCTCGGTGGCGGCAAGGGAAAGGATGGGCATTGTCCCTGTGTGGAAACGTCTGATTCCCGAAACCGGTCGGAAGTCGAGATCAAACGAGAAGGGCTTGGTGTGGCCCCACCACCCCGTGATCGGGTTCTCCAGTGATTCCTGAAGATCAGTTCGGACATAGATGAATGCCGGTGAGCCCGGGCCGCCATTCAGGTATTTGTAAGTACATCCGATGGCGAGGTCCGACCCGCTGGCGTTGAGAGCAATCGGAACGACACCGACCGAGTGACTGCAGTCCCACAGCGTCAGCGCTCCACTCCGGCGAGCTATCTCGTTGACATCACCGATGTCGTAGGTGTAACCCGACTTGAAGACGGTGTGCGAAAGCGAAACCAGCGCCGTGGATTCGTCGATCTCGGTTTCCAGCCCGTCCAGTGGGCCATGCACCCCATCGGATGCGACTATCACCAGCTCCTTGTCGAATTGACGGGCAATGCCCTCCAAGATGTAGAGATCGGTTGGGAAGTTGAGGTCGTCGGTGACGATCTTCGAGCGTTCAGGGGCAGCGTTGATGGCGGAGAGTGCCAGCTTGTAGAGATTCACCGATGTCGAGTCGGAGATGATCACTTCTCCTGGTGAGGCGCCCAGGAGGGGAGCGAGGAGGTCACCGATGCGCAATTGGAGATCCCACCAGTTCTCATTCCAGGAACGGATCAGCCTGTCGCCCCACTGCCGGCGAGTCACGTCTTCGACTATTCCGATTGCCGCCAAGGGAAGTCGGCCAAGGGAGTTGCCATCCAGGTAGATGAGGTCATCGTCGGTGTGGACATAGAGGTCGCGATGGTCCCGAAGTGGGTCGGAGCTGTCCAGAGCGAGGGCCTCGGCGTAGCCTTCTGCGTGGGGGTAGGGGCCCAGATCCTCGAGCGTCATGGCGGCATTGTGCCATCGGGCTGACGGGATCGACTAGCCGAGCGCCCGTCGGTAATCTTGCCGAGTACGGGCGGTTAGCTCAGTCTGGTAGAGCGCTCGCCTCACACGCGAGAGGTCACAGGTTCAAGTCCTGTACCGCCCACCGATAAACCCCCTGGAAACAGGGGGTTTATCTCACGTTTGGAGTCATGTCTACCTGGCCGTCGTTTGGTGATAGTTGCCAACTGCATCCGTTGTGGGTGAGAGTCGTCGTCGATGGCGAGGAAGACGATTGAGCCGATTCTCGGGTTACTACGTATTCATTGGCGCGAGGCATCGCGAAAGAACGGAAGATCGAATGAGACGAATCGTGCTGGCGATGATGCTGGCGGCCCTCCTGGCGTTGATGGTGGCGCCCGCCGCCTCAGCCCATGTGCACGGCATACACCGTTGACTTGTGGCATTCGCAACGGTAACTCCGGGGCAGCCGTCGCCCAAGGTGGCCCGATTAGCGGACTCATCCCAAGAGATGTCGGAAACGCTCCCCCTCACGGTCGGCGATGGTGGCTTCCGGCCGGTAAACAACCCGCACTGCCAGTAATCCTCGAGGCTCTTCCCGGTTCGATCAGTCGGGCCGGGCGTGCTATCGAATAAGACGCCAAGAGGGCCCCTTCCCCACACGGGAGGGGGTTCTTTCATAGAACCACAGCCGACCACCCCACCGCCGATCGCGTAGGCCCAACTTCTGTCGCACGTTCAAGTCCTGGACCGCCTACGCGAGACCAAAGCCCAAGGGGAACCGCGCCTTAGCTGCCATCCTCTCGCCTATTCTTCGTCGGTGGAAAGCCGTGCTCTCTACTCGACGGATCAAGGCTATGACGAAAACTCTTGGGCCGATGCCGAGCTCTACGATGGCGCATTCGTGCAGGCGTTCGGTAGGGGCGAGGGATTGGTCACTTGGGAGGGGAGATCAGGGCGCATCGAGTGGACCAATTTTCCGACACGCCAACCGGACGGGGTGTTTCTCCCGGATATATCAGGTGTGATCCATCTTGACGGTTACAGCGCCCGGTTCTATACCGGATGAGGGGTATCAGTCTCAGTGCTGATGAGGATGGCCGTCGTCTGCTTGGCGGACCGGTCCAATGGTTCACGGACGAGCCCAGCCTCCAATGGCTGAATGACCGGTGGGGGTTTGAGGAAGGCGAGATCGATGTCAACAGCCTTCGGTTCCAGACCGTGGCATACGCTCTCAAGCCAGACCCCCCTTCTTGATGCGAAGTCCGCTCTAGGGTTTCCGGGTGGATTTCGAGGTCACCCGCTCCGACATTGAATTGGCGGCCGACCGGATTGGCCCGTTCACGAGGCTGACCCCGGTAGTCGAACTGGGCGACGTGTTCGATGCCGGATATCGACTTTCGCTCAAACTGGACAATCTGCAACTCACGGGATCTTTCAAGCCGCGCGGCGCATTCTCCGTCCTGACAGCACGAGAGATCCCTCCCTCGGGTGTTGCCGCGGCCTCGGGTGGGAATTTCGGCATCGCAATTGCCTACGCCTGTTCCAGGCTTGGCTACCCGGCAACTGTCTTCGTCCCGGAGACATCGCCGGTCGAGAAGATCGACAGAATCTCCACGTACGGGGCGGAGATTCGTGTGATCCCCGGGTACTACTACCAGGCCCTCGCCGCTTGCGAAGAGTGGGCGGCCGACAGTGGAGCGTTTCAGGCGCATGCCTACGACCAGCCAGAGGTGGTTGCAGGCCAAGGGACGGCAGGAAGAGAGATCGCCGGCCAGGTTCCAGATGTCGATTCGGTGTTGGTCGCGGTCGGTGGTGGTGGCCTCATCGGTGGAGTGGCCAGCTGGTTTCGTGATGACGTGCTGGTCGTTGCCACCGAACCCGAGGGCTGTGCCAGCTTTTACGCCGCCCGCAAGGCCGGACGGCCAACCGTCGTCGACGTCGGGGGAGTGGCGGTGTCTTCTCTCGGAGCCGAGACGATCGGGGAGTACGCCTGGCATGCCAGCCGATGGATCGACGATTCGGTGCTGGTCAAGGATGCCGGGATCATCGCTGCTCAGACATGGATCTGGGACAACGTCAGACTGGCCATCGAGCCTGCGGCGGCGACCACTGTTGCGGCACTGATGTCGGGCGCCTACCAGCCCGACCCAGGGGAGCACGTTGTCGCTCTCATCTCAGGCGCCAATGTGGGCCTTGGGTCTCTTGGCTGATTGCTTGGTCGCTTCCCAGCGTCTCGTCATACTCGCACCGTGCTGAGACAGGTCTTGCGATCGCTGGTTGGCGGGTTCTTGATGGGAACCGCCGACCTGGTGCCCGGAGTCTCCGGAGGGACCATCGCGCTCGTTCTCGGAATCTATGAAAGGCTCGTCGCTTCGATTCGGCAGGGAAGCTCCGCCCTGGGGTCGATGATCAAAGCCGATATCGCCGGGTTCAGGGATCACCTCAGCAGTGTCGAGTGGCGATTCTTTGTTCCGCTTCTCGCAGGGATCCTTCTAGCGGTTGTCCTCCTTGCCAGCTTTCTCGAGCACCAGCTGGAAGAGCGACCCGAGGTGATCGCCGGGGTGTTCTTTGGTCTGGTGCTGGGGTCGATCGGTATCGCGTGGAGACTTCTTCGAGGGGCCACGTGGCGTCAGGTGGTGATCGCCTCGATTGTAGGTCTGGTGCTGTTTGTCGCCCTCGGGTTGGGTGAAGGCCAAATCAGAGAAGACCCGTCTTCATTGGCGTTCTTCGGTGCCGGAGCCCTTGCGATCTGCGCCATGATTCTTCCTGGCATCTCGGGCTCTCTGATTCTTCTGATGCTGGGCATGTACGCCCCGGTGTTGGCTGCGGTCACAGATCGGGAGTTCGGCACGATCACCGTGTTTGCGCTGGGTGCAATGGTTGGCCTTGCTCTCTTCTCCCAGCTTCTCCATTGGTTGCTGGAACACCACTACGACAACGTTCTGGCCGCGCTCATCGGGCTGATGGCGGGCTCGATGCGGATCCTCTGGCCCTGGCCTGATGGAGTCGGAAGCTCCGAGCTTGGGACGCCCGGCAATGACTGGATCTCGGTGTTCACCGCGATGCTTGTTGGTGCGATGATTGTGATCCTCATTTCCCGGCTTGCTATGTCGCGGGAGTCCGTGGCTAGCGCGTAGACACCCCCTGCGACCGTGCATTGGCCATGAGATGGTGCTCGAGTGGCTTCCAGACCTCAGGTCGCCCAAGTGTACGTTTCATCGAGACGAGGGTCCGCATGAACGTCGGAACAGAGCGTGACGCGTCCATCGGATTTGGGCGTGATGCGTTCTGAACCGAGGGAGAAGGGCTCAGGCTCACGATATCGCAGTCAGGCCAAGCCGATTTGATCAGATCGATTTCCTCAGTGAGAGACCGCGTGCCAACTCGGTCGAAGACCTTCTCGTGGAAGCGGGCCCGCATACGCGACACCTCCGCGGCGAGTGGAGCTATGACCAACACCAGATCGAGAGGCTCCGGCGATCCGAGCACCAGATCAGCATGGGTCCCCGAGGAGACGCCACCGTCGACATACAGGCCATGGTCCAGTGAGTAGGGGCGAAAGATGAGCGGTATGGCTGACGAGGCAGCCACTGCCTCGGCGATACCGACTTCTGGCGCCGAGTCGGTTCCGAACACGGTGCGGCTGTTGGAGCGGAGGTCATGAGCGACAATGGCAGTTGGACGGTTCGGCCAGGACAGCGCGGCATCGGATCCGATATGGGTGGTGACCCAATCGGCGATACCCCTGGCGTGATAGCGCGCAGGCGAGCCAAGGAAGAGCGTCAGCCCGGGTCGTCGGACTCCGGGAACGATCCCATGGCGCACCCACCTTCCAACATTGAGGCTCGGAGCTTTGATGAACACATGAGATCTGATGCGCTCGGTGACATCATCACGATTGTCCGACGGTCTCACCATGGAGTCGAGGGTTAGAGCTTCGTTGCGAACCAGCGAAGCGACAAAGGATCCAGACGAGGTGCCGACAATCACTTCGGCATCGTTGGGATCCCACCCGGTCGCCAACTCGATTGCCATGAGGGCGGCCATCTCGTATGCCGCACCAGTGATGCCCCCACCACCGAGGACGAGTCCTACCTTGCTCACTCATCTCACCATAGGTATCGGCGCCGCGTCTGTAGGTATCGACGCAGTAGGCCGGCTCGAATGATTCGATTGGTTTGTGGTGGTCGGTTCAGCCGAATTCCTGTCCACACCCGGTGCAGCGAGAGTCATGCTCGTCCGTGGGGGCGTAGCACCATGGGCAAGGCAGATCGTCGCCGCGCTCATCCCGCGGAAGCACCGCGAGAGTCGGATTCACCCGAAACGTCTGGTTGCCCCTGATTCCCTTGGCGAGAGCGAACAAACCTGTGGTTGCAGTGGCCGCTACCAGAGCTTCAATCACCGTTCGTCCTCCTTGCTAATGCCAGGTTGAGGCTATGAGAGGCGCCCGGGGATTCCGGGGATTTCGATCCGGTGGCTTATCCGCCCAATACGGCTTCGGTCAGATCATTGACCAGGTATGACAGGTCGCCAAGACGACCGTCGCGAACTTCGGCAGCGTCGAGCATCATCATCGCGGCGTGATAGGCCACCCATGAGCGATAACGACTTTCGGGGAGTTCCGCCGTGTAACCCCGGCGGAAGGCTGCTGCTGCGTCCTCGCCATGGGCGGTGGCAAACTGCCACACAGCAAGAGTGAGGTCCCATTCGGGCGGGCCGAGCGTCGCCCACTCCCAGTCGACGAGGGTCACCTGACCCTCCTCGTTCACGATGAACTTCGAGGGCATGGGTCTTGTGTGTGAGGGCACGGGGGTGGTAGCGAGTGGAGGCTCGATGTCGAGGGCCCTGTCGAGGACGGCCTGGTCCATTCCGAATCGGCGTCGAAAACGACCAAGACGCTCGATGGTCGAGCGGTAGTGGCTGAGCACGTATTCGCTGTCGATTCCGACTGCGAGGTTGGTAATTTCTGCTTTCGACGAGTGGACGTTGAGAAGGGTTTGTCCTGCCGCCTCGATCACGTCGAGGTTCTTGGGAAGACTGGCCAGGTTCCAGGCGCCGGCGTCAGACATTTTGAGCCAAGCGATCTCGGCTTCGACCCCATGATTCTGAATCGTGGGAACTCCCTCGACGCCGGCGAGTGCTTCGAGGGCGTGCTGCTCACGCTTTTCGCGCGAAGCCACCGGGTACACCTTGACGATCGAGGTGTCGGTCTCGTTCTCCGTGACGCGGAATATTTTGTTGGCTCCGGCAGCCAACTCGCGAATCCGACCGCTTGGGTAGAGGCTCTCTACCAGTCCCCGTGCGTCCATACCGTGCGTAACCCCTCTTAGTTTGATAAGCCGGCGACTATCTCCGACCACCGAATTACTCTGCCGACCCAGGCTAGCGAGAAAATGACATGCCAATAGACCTTCGTTATCCGGATGGGAAAGTTGTTTCTCACCCGAACGGTGTTACCGGACTCGACATC
>JAZFTT010000079.1:0-23593 GCA_036446835.1 Acidimicrobiia bacterium | reverse complement strand
CCGCCATGTGGTGTGACTGGTCGTAGAGCACCGCGGCTTCTCGCCAGGCCCGTTGCTCATCGCGCCAGTTGCTGAACTCGGGAGCAACGACGGGATAGACATAGGCGCCGATCTGTGAGTTGCGCAGCATGTCCACCGTGTTTCCTGCGGATTGGAGCACATCTTCGAGGCTGGAGTTGCTCATGGTTGTTTCTCCTCTGCATAAAGACGGCGCTTGCGGTGCAAGGCGAGTGAACCAGTTACCGAATACCCGACCGTGATCGTACCTCTTCGAACCGCCGCGCTACCAGCCGGAATCCTTGTGGACCGCAACATCCCATGGGGCGTACCGTGTCCAGAAGAGCTGATGAGGGACAAGAATGGGAGCATGGAGGCGGTGCGGAGGCTGTTGCTAGAGCCAGAGTTCGAGGTGCTTCCGTTCCACAGCGCGATCAGTCAGACCGATTTTCTGCCCGAAGCCGCCACCGTCACCATCACAGCGTCCCCTGTGAAAGGGATCGAGGCGACCCTCGAGTACGCCACCGAGCTGGCGCAGCGGGGCTTCGAGGTTGTTCCTCACATCCCGGCGCGATCCGTCGCAGACGAGGCACACCTTTCACACATCCTCGACACCATCACAAAAGCCGAGATTGGTCGGATCTTCGTAGTCGCCGGTGACTCCGCAGAAGCGGGGAAGTTTCCCGATGGTCTCTCGCTGATCCAATCCATCGAGAGTCTTGGCTATCCGCTCCCAGAGATCGGGATCCCGGCCTACCCGGACGGTCACGCGTTCATCCCCCGCGAGATGCTGAGCAAGGCCTTGAAGGACAAACAACCCTACGCCTCGTACATGACCACCCAAATGTGCTTTGACCCGGTCATCATCTCCAACTGGATCTCCGACGTGCGCTCCGACGGCATCACACTGCCGATTCACCTTGGCATGCCAGGTGTTGCCCCGATTTACAAGCTGATCAGGATTTCGGCACAGCTCGGCATCGGGGATTCGGTCCGCTTCCTATCACGCCACCGAGGGTTGTTGGGCAGGCTCACCCGCCACAGAACGTATTCGCCGGATCGGCTTGCCATGGGACTCAGACAGGTCATCGCCGACCCGGCCGCGAATATCGAGATGTTGCACATCTACACTTTCAACCAGGTGGAATCTTTCGAAGCGTGGCGGCATGACTGGCTGGCGGCTCTAGACGACTAAGGAAAGAGTACCGCTCGGGGGCCAGTGACTGAGGGCGGCCACGAACGCGATTCAAGCTCGGCGGTCCTCGTCCGAAACCAGACCTGCATCCGCAGGACTTGAGGTGGAGTCATCCTCGACTTTGCCGACAACTCGTATCTGACGAGCTGTAGCGCGAGACATGATCGGATCGATTCCGACCGATTCCAGCAGGGCCGCCGCCGAGTCCATCTCGATCGAACGACGGTCGGCGTGGAGAGTGGTGCCCTTGACGAGTCGCTCGAGAAGTTTCCCGTCTGCCCGCTCGACCTGGTCGACGATGTGGTCCCAAAACCAATCTTCCAAGCCGAGCCTGGTGGCACCCTCCAGGCCCTCAAAGACAGCGGAGGCCAGCCCTTTCATCACCACGCTTCGGAGAAGTTTTCTGGTTGCGGCATCGCCAGGGTTCTCCCCCAACACCTCGACA
This sequence comes from Acidimicrobiia bacterium, assembly GCA_036446835.1. Taxonomy (GTDB): domain Bacteria; phylum Actinomycetota; class Acidimicrobiia; order Spongiisociales; family ZC4RG35; genus SZUA-217. The sequence goes on along the minus strand of JAZFTT010000079.1, from coordinate 21,956 downwards.
TCTCCGCCTAGACCGCTGATGACTGTTGCATAGAGCCTCGCTCCCGAGCCCGAAGCAAGAGAGGGTGTGGCAATACCTCGACCGGGCACGCCGGCCATCAGAGCCACGTCGACAAATGGAAGCCCTCGCAAGGTTGCCGTGTCGCTCAGATCCTGTTTGAAGGCAGGAGGCGCAGTAGATAGGTCCGCGTAGACCGTCCCCCTGCTGATCCTGTCCCAAGCCTGAGCAATCGCAGCTTGAGCATCCGCCGCCGCAGTGATCGCCATGATCAGGCTCGCTCCCCGCACTGCGCCCGCTGGGGAGTCGTGTCTGGTTATCCCCGGCGGAGTTGGCACTCCCGCCGGGTCGAATCCATGGACTTCGGCCCCATTGGCTGCGAGGTCAGCGGCAATCAGAGATCCGGCTTCACCTAGGCCGAATATCGTTATGACCACCGATTCAGCGTTGCTCACGCTTCGTCTGCGTTGTCGATCCAATTGACCCCGAGACCCTCGAGGCGCTCGCGCATGCCGTAGAAGTCCAGTCCCAGCTCACCTGACTGAAGCCGCTCCCTCGTCGCCGTTTCCTGTTCCAGGCGTTTCTCGGCTGCATCCAGCGTCTGCTCGGCTTCGGTCCGCGAAACGATCATCACCCCGTCATCATCGGCGATCACCACATCACCCGGTGTGACGCTCATGCCACCACAAACCACAGGGACATTCACCGACCCTGGTGTTGCCTTGACCGTCCCCTGAGCATGCACAGCCTTGGACCAAACAGGGAAACCCATCTCTCTCAAGGTTGCGGTGTCCCTGACTCCGGCTTCGATGATCAGACCAACTGCACCGTGAGCCATGAATGAAGTCGCCAACAGGTCGCCGAACATTGCGTCGCTCGACTCAGAAGTCGTCGAGACCACGACAATGTCTCCGGGTGCCAGGACCTCAACAACCGCGTGGAGCATCATGTTGTCCCCAGGGGGGCTGAGAACCGTCACCGCGGAGCCGGCGATCGTTACTCCGACCTGCCTCGGCCTGATGCCTGGATCCAGCAACCCGCGTCGGCCATACGCCTCGTGAGCAGTCGCCACACCGGCGCGACCAAGCCGGTCGATGACTGCCTGATCTGCCCGTTCGATATTGCGGATTACGATATTTGAAGGCACGGCCACCTCCACATTGTCGAGCCAGCCCTTCTGACACGATCAAGAAACTAATAGAGAGTCACTGGATTGTCTGCAATCTTGTTGACAGGGGGGAAGAAGCGCAGATAGCGTGGAAAGAAGGCACAGATGGCAATCAAAAGACGCCCGTACCACGACATTCCCGGCACATACGTGTTCGACAGTGTGCATAACCGCAAGGGCTACGCGCTCAACATGATGTGCATGACTCTCAATGAGCCCGAGAATCGAAAAGCATTCAGAGCAGACGAAGAGGCCTACCTCGACAAGTTCGATCTGACCCCCGAGCAAAAGCGATCGGTCCTGGAAAGGGACTGGCTCGAGATGCTTCGGCTCGGCGGCAACATCTACTACACGTTCAAGATCGCCGCATTCGACGGAGTCTCAATGCAGCATGTGGGCGGACAGATGTCCGGTATCACCGAGGAGGAATTCAAGCAGATGATGATCGATGGTGGGAGGAACTCGATTGGCTGAGGTCAGGTTCGGCGTGGCTACTTCGCATGTGCCGGCCATTGGAGTGGCAATTGACCATGGCAAGGAAGACGAGCCCTATTGGGCCCCGCTCTTTGAAGGCTACGAGGGCGCCCGTAAGTGGATGGCCGATGCGCGGCCTGATGTAGTCATCCTTGCCTACAACGACCACGCCTCGGCGTTCGATCTCAGCCTCATCCCGACATTTGCAATCGGAGTCGCCGACGAATTCCCGATCGCCGACGAGGGATATGGGCCACGGGATATCCCCCCAATTCACGGTTATCCCGAGCTGGCCTGGCATCTCACTGAATCCCTCATCCTCGACGAGTTCGATATGACGATTGTCACCGATATGCCCGTCGACCACGGGCTGACCGTCCCCATGTCAATCATGTACGGCAAGCCCGAAGAATGGCCGGTAAGAGTGATCCCCCTGGCAGTCAATGTGATCCAATACCCGCCACCCACCGCCAAGCGCTGCTACGACCTTGGAAAGGCGATCAGACGGGCAGTCCGGCAGTGGGACGAGGATCTCACCGTGGCAGTCTTCGGCACCGGAGGGATGTCTCATCAATTGCAGGGCGAGCGAGCTGGATGGGTCAACACGCCGTTCGACACCTCATACCTGAACCGTCTCGGCGATGATCCAGAATCTTTGACGAAGGTCACTCACATGGAGCTCCTCGAGGAGGCCGGGTCGGAAGGGATTGAACTGGTGATGTGGCTGATCATGCGTGGGGCGATGAGCCGAACTGTGCGAGAAGTCCATCGCCACTATCACGTTCCAGCATCAAACACCGCCGCCGGGTTGATCATCTTCGAAGGCACCTGAGGTCCACAGCCATCTGATTCCGATAGCGGGCGCTCCGTAGAAGGAACACATCTTGATCATTGACTGCCACGGCCACTACACGACAACCCCACCGGGTGTCGGGGTTTGGCGCGAAGCCCAAAAGTCAGCCATCGAGAAAGACCCGACGTTCGTCGGCACAAAAGGTGTCATGGATGTCTCCGACGACGAGATACGCGAGAGTCTCGAGAGCGCTCAACTCAGTTTTCAACGAGAGCGAGGTACCGATCTGACTCTGTTCTCACCAAGAGCGAGCTGGATGGCACACCACGTTGGGAACGAACACACGTCGAGATTCTGGACCGAGCACCAGAACGAGCTGATCCGCAGAGTGTGTGACCTCTATCCGGAAAACTTTGCGCCTGTCGCACAGCTACCCCAGTCTCCTGGAGTGCCGATCGACCAGTCGGTCCGCGAGCTCGACCGCTGCGTGACTGAAATGGGTTTCGTCGGCTGCAATGTCAATCCCGACCCGAGCGGAGGCTTCTGGAAGGGACCCCCATTGTTCGATCGGTACTGGTGGCCCCTCTGGGAGAGGCTCATCGAGCTGGACGTCCCGGCCATGATCCACGTGAGCGCCTCGGACAATGACAATTTCTTCACGACCGGATCGCACTACCTCGGAGCAGACACGACAGCGTTCATGCAGGCGCTTTCATCTGGTTTTCTCAAGGACTTCCCAGGTCTTCGATTCGTCATCCCCCATGGTGGCGGTGCAGTCCCCTACCACTGGGGCCGGTTCAAGGGGATGGCCGAGGACAAAGGCTGGGACTTCGCCGAACTACTTCACCACATCTATTTCGACACCTGCGTGTACCACCAGGCAGGTGTTGACCTCTTGCTCCGCGTGGTGCCCATCGACAACGTGCTGTTCGCTTCCGAGATGGTGGGCGCGGTTCGGGGGCGCGACCCCGAGACCGGCAACTACTACGACGACACTCGTATCTACGTGGATAACGCCGGCCTGTCCGAATCTGAGAAGGCGCAGGTATTCGAGCAGAACGTAAGACGCGTCTACCCGAGACTCCAGGCCTGATCATGAGAACTCAGGTAGCAATCATCGGCGGTGGCCCAGCTGGATTGCTGTTGTCCCACGTCCTCGATGGTGCCGGAGTCGAGAGCGTCGTGATGGAGAGGCAGACTCGCGCATACGTCCTGGGGCGGATCAGAGCAGGCGTCCTGGAAAAGGGCTCAGTCGAGTTCCTGACTGAGAACGGCCTCGGCGAGCGCATGAATCGCGAGGGGCTCGTCCACGATGGGGCTGCCATCGCCTGGCGGGAGAAACGGCTGTTCATCGACTGTCAGAGATATACCGGGCGCCCGTTCATGTCCTACGGACAGACCAAGATCCAAGAAGACCTCGATGCCGTTCGTGGGGACAAGGTCATCGAAGAAGCCCTCGACGTGACTCCACATGACGTGACATCAGATTCTCCGTACGTCACATTCACCAAGAACGGTGAGGAGTTTCGCCTGAATTGTGATTTCATCGCCGGCTGTGACGGCTTCCACGGCGTGAGCCGAACGGTGATACCGCCAGACATTCTCAAGGAGTACGAACGCATCTATCCGTTCGGCTGGCTCGGCATCCTTTCTGAGACGCCCCCGGTTCCGGAATTGACATACGCCAACCACCCGCGTGGCTTCGCACTCGCGTCCCAACGCACACCGATGCTCAGCCGCTACTACATACAGGTGGACGAAGATGCCCAGATCGACGAGTGGCCCGATGATCGATTCTGGACCGAGCTCAAGGCCCGCTTTCCCTCGACCATTGCGGACGGCATCGCGACCGGCCCATCAATTGAAAAATCGATTGCCCCGCTACGCAGCTTCGTCGCCGAACCGATGCGTCATGGCCGACTCTTCCTCGCCGGTGACGCAGCCCATATCGTGCCGCCTACCGGGGCCAAGGGGCTCAACCTGGCGATTTCCGACGTCTACTACCTGTCAAAAGCCTTGATCGAGTACTACGACCAGGGCGATAGCAAACTCTTGGACTCCTATTCGGAGACTGCCCTCAGTCGTGTGTGGGGTGCAGTGCGCTTCTCATGGTGGCTCACCGAGTTGCTCCACCTCTTCCCCAACCAGGGCGAGTTCAAACAGAGGATTCAAGAGTCCGAACTCGACTATCTCGCTTCGTCCGAACGTTTCCAGGCTGTGGTGGCCGAGCAGTATGCAGGGCTCCCTCTCGACTGATGCCGCTGGAAGGAAAGACCATCGTCACCACGGGCGCTGCCTCCGGCATCGGCAAGGAGACTGCGGCAGAGTTGAAACGGCAGGGAGCGTTCGTGATAGCCGTTGACCGGCAGGCTGTTGAAGATGCAGACGATTGGAGGGAGACCGATCTGGCTGACCCCGCCTCGATCCGACGACTCGTTGACGGCCTCCCCACTGGTATCGACGGGATCGCCAACATCGCTGGACTTCCTCCGTCAGCTCCGGCGGCGGATGTGATCAAGGTGAATCTTCGTGGACTTCAGATGTTCACCCAAGCAACGATCCCAAAGCTCGCCGACCACGCCTCGATAGTGAACATCGCCTCCTCGGCCGGGAACGGCTGGCCCGACTCCGTCGACCAGATCAAGGAATTCGAGTCGGTCGGATGGGACGAGATCGAGAGTTTCACCGAGCGGCACCACATGGACGAGGGCGGTCGAAGTTACTTCTTTTCGAAGGAGGCGCTGATTGTCTGGACGATGCAGAATCGATGGACTTGGATCGACCGAGGAATTCGCATGAACGCCGTCAGCCCCGGTCCGATTGACACTCCGATCCTTGGTGACTTCATCGACACACTGGGACCCCGAGCCCAGTCGAGCATCAACGCTACGGAAAGAGTCGGACGCCCCGATGACATCGCGCCGGTGGTTGCTTTTCTGATGTCGGATGCGGCCAAGTGGTTCCGCGGCGCCAACCTAACCCCAGATGGCGGGCTGACAAGTCAGCTGTTGTTGCAGAGACACGGCCTGGATTGAGTTGTTGGCCGAGCGACCACTCGAACATCTGCGATAGCTTGTGATCGGGTTCACGCCACCAGAGTCGCTCAGACAACGCGCCTGGCGCGCGACGCGTATTCTTGCCCCGTATGCCCACGCCTTCTGATCTGAACGAACGCTTGTCACCGCTCGCGGGCATGAGAGCTCTGGTCGGTGGCGGTTCCAAAGGCATCGGTTTGGGATGTGCCGTGGCCCTGGCCCAGGCCGGAGCAACAGTGACCGTGATGGGGAGAAGCGCCGACACTCTCGACGAGGCTCGCTCTTCCCTACCCCAACCCCTCGACCAAACCCATGGCGCGATGACTGTCGACTTTTCCGACTGGAAGGCGGTCAGGGCTGCCGCCAAGGCTGACGTGTCGGATAACGGCCCAGTCCAAATCCTGATAAACAACACGGGAGGCCCTGCTCCTGGGCCTCTCGCCGAGGCTGGCGCCGCAGCTCTCACCAACGGGTTTGAGATGCACATCTTGTGCAACCAGGCACTCGTACACGAAACCAAGGACGGCATGATCGAAGCCGGATATGGCCGAATAATCAATATCATCTCGTCTTCGGTGGTCACACCGATACCCAACCTCGGAGTTTCGAACACCATCCGGGGTGCGGTTGCTCAATGGGGAAAGACACTGGCAGCTGAGCTGGCCCCCCATGGCATCACCGTCAATAACATTCTTCCCGGCTCGATCGATACTTCGAGACTGAGGACCACCATGGGTCGGATGGCTGAGAGATCCGGAAAAAGCATCGAACAAGTCGAACGGGCCGCCCTCGAAGCCATCCCGGCAGGCCGATTGGGCAACCCGTCGGATATCGGCACGGTCGTCGCGTTCTTGGCCTCACCTGATGCGTCATATGTGACCGGGGTGAACCTTCCCGTAGATGGAGGACGGCTGGCAGTCCAGTGACTATCGCTGAGCATTGGAACCCGGACGAACTCCGGATCCTTGGAAAGTCGCGCAAGAGATTCGAAGACCGCGCCCTCGTGACTGGGCAAGGCCGATTTGTTGCTGACCTGGCGACCCCGGAGACTCTCCACGCTTCGTTCGTTCGCAGCCCGATCCCGCACGGAACCTTGAATTCGGTGGAAGTCGGGCAAGCAAGATCAATGCCAGGAGTGGTCGCCATTCTCACGGGCAACGATCTTGGCCTGCCCGATCTCGCCCCTCCCTTGGGCTTGGACCGCTCAGATGTGACCCGTCCCCTCCTTGCCAAGGATCGGGTTCGATATGTCGGCGAGCCCATCGCGATCGTCATCGCCGATTCGGAAGTAACCGCAGTGGACGCCGCTGGGGTCATCTGGCCTGACATCGACGACCTTCCGACAGCCATGGCGTGGGAACCCGACGAAGCTCGAGTTGAGCCTCGATTGTTCACCGAAGACAACGTAATGACCACGTCACTGATCGAATCAGACTCTCGGGTCCACAAAGAGCTGCCCGTCTCTGTCACTGTCGAGACTCACAGCCAGCGAGTCGCTGCGCTGGCCATCGAAGGCCTCACGGTCCTCTGCGAACCGGACCCAGACGGCCGGTTGACGGTGACGTGCGGCCATCAGGCACCGCACCGCCTGAAAGCACAGCTGGCCTCGGCGCTCGGGATAGGTCCCGATCGAGTCCGTGTAGTCGTCCCCGACGTCGGGGGTGCCTTCGGGCTCAAGGGGGTGTTCTTCACCGAATACGCTGCTGTCTGCGCGGCAGCGGCCCGCCTCAACAAACCCGTCATGTGGCTCGAGTCACGACGGGAGCATCTGACGGCGGGCACACACGGCCGAAGCCAGACCCACCGGGTGACGTTTCACGGAGAGACTTCAGGTCGGATCCGGCGGGCACGAGTCGAGATCGTCGCCGATGTGGGTGCCTACCCACAAGGCGGCTTCCTCATTCCATCGATATCCAGGTTCGTCGCTGGTGGCCTCTACGACATTGAGGATCTGACGATCAAGATGAGTATCGCGGTGACCAACCGCGCGCCTACCGGCCCCTACCGCGGGGCAGGAAGGCCGGAAGCCGCCTTCGCAATTGAACGAGCTATCGATTCGTTCGCTCGCAAAGCCGGACTCGATCCGGCCGAAGTCCGAAGGATCAACTTCATCACCAAGGAGTCACTCCCCTACGCAACATCCACGGGAGCCACTTACGACAGCGGCGACTACGAGGCCGCGCTGGCCAAGGCTCTGGAACTCGTGGATGTGGATGCGGTTCGGACCGAGCAGACCCGCCGGCTGAAGACGGGCTTGAACCCTCTCGGACTCGGGATCGGAGCCTTCATCGAGCGCACCGGCGGCCCTGCCGACAGCGGCGAATTCGCTGACGTCGAGCTCAATGCCAACGGAGAGGTGGTCGTCCGGACCGGATCTACGGCAGCAGGCCAAGGACACCAGACAGTCTGGGCACAAACCGTGGCCGAAGTGTTCGACATCGACCCGGCTCGGGTGAGCGTCGTCGCGGGCGACACAGACGAGGTCGCCGAGGGTGTTGGCACGTATGGCAGCAGATCGACTCAAGCAGGCGCCTCGGCCGCGTTTCGCATGGCCATCCGGGTTCGAGAACAAGCGCGTGAGATCGCGGCAGAAATGCTCGAGGCCTCACCGGCCGACCTGATTCTCGAATCCGGCGCATTTCAGGTCGTCGGCGTTCCCGCTTCTGCCATCCCCCTCGCAGAAGTGGCCACACATGGTTGGGACAACGGCACCTCCCTTCGCCACCAAGAGATATACGTCCCCGGGATCCAGACCTTTCCGTATGGAGTCCACATCGCCGTTGTCGAGGTGGACCTCGAGACCGGGCTGGTGCAGATTCAGCGAATGATCGCGGTGGACGACTGTGGCAACGTCCTCAATCCGATGATCGTCCAAGGCCAACTACATGGCTCTTTGGTTCAAGGCATAGGTCAGGCATTGATGGAGGAAATCGTGTACAGCGAAGACGCCATCCCGATAACTGCCACGATGATGGATTACCCGATTCCGCGCGCCGTGGACATCCCCGAGATCATCTCGGACCGGCTGGTCCATCCCGCACCCTCCAACCCTCTTGGCGTCAAAGGGACCGGCGAGGCGGGTTGCATCGGAGCGCCGCCGGCCATAGTCAACGCAGCCCTTGATGCACTTGCTCCCTACGACGTCACCGAATTACAGATGCCTCTGCGAGCGAATCGGGTTTGGCATGCGATCCAGGCTGCGCGTTCCGTGGCCTCGTAACTATCAGCCACCGGCAGAACGACTCAAGATGTGATTGGCATCAACGGGTGCGCTGTTTCCGACCCAGCTGACAAAGTGATCTGGACGCACCAGAACGAACCGTGTCCCGTACACGTCGCGCCCATCTGCAAGGCTGTCACGGATCGATTTCAACGGGACTCCTAGCCCAGCTGCGGCCGTCTGGAACGTCTCGACGTCGACATCATCAGCGTCGAGCGCGATCAACGAGAACCCGACGCCAAGTTCGTCGAACAAGTCGGCCCCTGACGACAGCGGCTTCGGCGCCAAATGATGTCCGGCCTGTGCCACGAATTGATGCGAGCCAAGTGCGCTGGTCACACCGTGATCGGGTCCGAACACCACAGGAGAACCTTCGTAGTGAGGTTCGAATGCAATCACGTCTGCATTGGCATTCGACTCCCGGTGTCTCCAAGCCTTCTCGAATTCGGGCAGGTTTCGCTCAGGGTCGTACCGGCAAAGAAACTCACGGTCGTTCTCGATGAACGTCTCGATGAAATCCCGTGCAGTCGACTCGAAAACCGGTCGGCGCTCCTCGTCGTAGGAGGCCAATAGTGCTTCCGATCCCCAGCCATTCAACGTCGCCGCCAGCTTCCATCCAAGGTTACGAGCGTCCTCGAGACCCGTGTTGATCCCGAAACCGCCATAAGGAGGGTGACTATGGGCCGCGTCTCCAGCGATGAACACTCGATCGAATCGATAGGTGTTCGCGACAGCTATCCGCAGATCCCAGAAGCCGACATAGTCGAACTCGATCTCAAACTCTGCGCCAACCGCGTTTTGGAGCAACCCGGCGAAGTCAAAGCTCTCCGCTGTCGTGCCCGGTGGTACCGGAGCATGAAAAAACCAACGCTCTCCAACGTCAACCCGTCCCAGCAACTGCCAATAGCCGTCAAGGGAAGGATGGAGAGCGTTGAAGAAGGAGACATCGCCGAATCTCTCGAGAATCTCATGGAGCTGGCGTGAGCGAAACACCAGCAGAACCATGACCTTGTCGTGCTCGGAGCGCGTTTCCGGGATTCCCGCATCCTCTCTCACAACGGAATGGCTTCCGTCGCATCCCACCAAGTAGTCCGCCTCGAGAACGCGTTGGAAGCCTCCTCCCTCGGGTGTCACGATCACCCGCACTCCCCCGTCATCCTGACTAATCCTTTCTGCAGTCCACCCAAACAAGGTGTCGACAGCTGACAGTTCCGCAACCTTGGTTCGGAGCACATGCTCCGTTTGGTACTGGGGGAGGCGCTCACTGTCGGTGAAGTAATAAGGACGTACCTGACGTCTTTGATACCAATTGTGCGAATAGCCACTCAGCAGGTTCCCGTAGGCGATGAGTCCGCCCATCCCGTAGTCGGGGGGCATTATCCGGGCTGCGCGTATCTCATCTTCTACGCCCCAGAAGCGGAAGTGCTCCATCGTGCGCTGGGTGAGATTCTGCCCCTTCGGGATCGCATGGATTGTGGCGTGCCGCTCCACTAGCGCGCAGGACACACCGCGATGGCCAAGGTCGATAGCCAGCCCAGCTCCGACAGGGCCGCTGCCTACAACAATGACCTGATAGCGCTCATCGTTCATATCGTGACCGCTCGCTCGCTGCACCAACTCTCAGTGCTGGGCGAAGTCGTATAAGACCTCCGGGTTTTGAACCAGTATCCGGTACCGCGTCTCTTCCTCCGGGGCGATCGCAGATAGAAGATCGGCAAGGTCGCCGTCGTCGGGCATGTGACGAACATTGGGATGTGGCCAGTCGGTACCCCAAAGCACACGATCGGGAGCCACCTCGACCAAGCGGCGAGCGAAAGGAACCACATCGTCGTAGGGCGGCTGTCCATCGGCAGTGAGACGTTCTGCCCCGGAGATCTTGACCCATGCCCGCTCATCTCCCTCGAGCATCAGGAGCAACTGTTGAAAAGATGTCTGTTTGACACCCGCCGCGGCGTCGACACGCGCCATGTGATCGATGATGTAGGGCACCGGCATTCGTTCGAACAGGCCCGAATGCTCGGCAAGATCCTTGGCGTCGAAATGGAGTTCGACGTGCCAACCCATCGGCGCCACTCTGGCGACAAGCCGCCAGAATCTCTCTATATCGGGTGCGCCGCCGAGGTGCTTGACGAAGTTGAAGCGAATTCCCCGAACACCGGCATCATGGAGTTCCTCGAGTTCTTGGTCGGTGTGGGAGTCATCGATCATCGCAACGCCCGCGTATTTGCCTTCACCTCGCACCAAAGCGTCGACCATCGCCGAGTTGTCCGTGCCATGACACGACGCCTGCACAAATACAGCGCGGGTGAGTCCGAGACCCTGCTGAAGTTTCTTGAACTCATCGAGTCCCGAATCGGGAGGGGTGTAGGTCCGATTATCTGCGAACGGGAAGACGTCCGCCGGACCGAAAATATGACAATGCGCATCAGTGGCTCGCGGGGGCGGCGTGAACGTCGTAGGCGGATGCGAATCGCGTTTCGGTGGTGGAATCGTCGGCTCAGGCGTCTCCATCACCCAGACCTCGGGTAAACAAGGCCGTCCATGAGCTTGCGCGTTGTCCGGATGATCCCCGCCCGCTCGACAGTAGCCAGCCCATCGGAGAACGAGATTTCAACCGCGGCGTCGAAAGTGCCCGAGGGATGCTCGAGCGTCACGGTGGTGGCGCCGGCTTCGATGTTGATGACCTGAGATCCGGGCGAACCAGGAATCAGACATGCCGTCGCCACCGATACGGCGCCCAGAACCCCAATCGCCTGATGACAGCGATGAGGAATGAAGGTTCGGGTGGAAACGTGGCCGCCTTCGCGCGGCGGAGCCACCATGGTCATCTTGGGCACGGTCGTCTCCGACACGTCGCCCAGATTCATCATCTCCCCTGCTTGCAACCGAATCTTCTCCAGGAGCACAACCAGGTCGTCATCGGACTCGAGCTCGGCACAGGTCTCGTAACCTGTTATTCCCATGGCGTCGGCACGCATGACAACGGCAGGCATGCCGTTGTCAACCATCGTTACCGCCACTCCTGAGAGAATGTCAACCGCGTTGCCGGTCGGCAGTAGCGCCCCCGTCGAACCGCCCGCCGTCCCTTCGAAATCAAGGCGTATTGGCGCTCCAGTTCCGGGAACGCCCGAGATCACCGTGTCACCGTCGTAGATCGGCTGCCCATCTCTGACCTCGAAATGGGCGGTGGCGACGCTGTCGGTGTTGAGCATCAGGATTCGCACCGCAACTTCGCCGTTATCCACATCGATCACACCGCGCTCGATGGCAAAAGGCGCCACGCCAGCGAGAAGATTCCCACAGTTCTGCCGGTCGCTCACGCTGGCCTCGTCAACACCCAGCTGCAGAAAGAGATATTCGACGTCGATGTTGTCATCAGCTGATGCACGGACCACGGCCACCTTGCTGGTTAGTGGGTGGGCACCCCCGATTCCGTCGATCTGGCGAGCGTCGGGCGTCCCCATAATGCGAAGCAACAGGTCGTCTCGCTCACCATGATCGGTGGGCAGGTCGCTTTCGAGGAAGTAGGCACCTTTGGAGGTGCCTCCTCGCATCACCATGCATCGCACAGAATCCATGGGCTAAGTATCGCTGCTAGAAATGCTCAAGCGAAAGGTCAAACGGAGACCGGCCACTTCGCGAGCAAGCCGGAGACGACTTTCGGCTGCTTCCCGGGCGACATGCGTCCGCATTCCTCGATGGCCACCAGTCGAGCGCCGCGACCTTCCCAACACCAAATCGAGCAGGGTTGGCAAGTAGACCTGTCCGTGCGGCACGCCACCATTTATGAAGTCTTCGCCCGCCATCCCCGATGATCGGCATAGGACTCGCGAGCGACTTCGGCATAAGGCACCGGACTGACGATGGCACGCATCTCATACTGCGCATGTGTTTCGACAGTCGGTTTGGACGTACCGCCGTCCTCTTCCCCCCACAGGTAGATAACTTCCGTACCCGGGACCGCGTATTCGTTATCGAGCACCGCCAGCGTGAGCATCTTCCTCTCATTGGAGCTGTAGCCGATCCAGGTGGATCGGCCCACTGTCTCGCCATCCACGGTTACGTTGTCGTAGGGATGCATCGAGTAGACCGCCGACGGAAACTCGATGAATCTGGCCCGATCACCATTCTGCAGCTGTGATCCGATGGCGCGAAGCACATCATCGCTCTCGAGGGCGAGCGTCACCTTCTTCCGTGGCGGTTCGACTGCCATGGCTTCGAGTGCGTCGCGACCGATGAACTCGTGATCGAACCTGACAAATCCTCCGTAACCCAAATCCCACGGCGTGAAGTAGTAATCCTCGATGTTCCTGGAGCGGAAGCTGCCTCCAACCGACGCTGAACCCTCGTAACCATCCGCCGGCAGCCATTCACGGTAGGCCTTCATCTTCTCACCGGTGTAAACGGCAGGAAGAGGAGAAGGGATCCAACCCGATTCGAGAGTGTTCGTGGAGTAGGCGCGCCCGCCCACACGCCGAAGGCCGAACTCCTCGCCGGCCTCGACCAATGCGGCCAGAACAGCCTCCTTGTCATCCCACGGACCAAAGAGCTCGAAACCGGGTTGACCGGCCATTCCATGCCGAAGCGCCCGCACCAGCTTTTCCGCAATGACGAACGAGGTCATGCGAAAGAATCTTACGTTTGGCACGGGTCCTCCAAGGACCTTCTCCATCGTCCTCATGGCGTATGGGCCCTGAATCTGGAGACGGTACGACTTTCGTCGTGAAGGATCCTTTCGAACGGCCGCACGTTGATCCACTTCGAATTCAACGTCATAAACACCCTTTTCTGCGTGATATTTGACCCAATTGAGAGCTGGAATTCGGCCGACGAGGTCAAACTGGTTGTCGCCGAGGTAGAACAAGATCACATCCCCGATGACGTACCCGTCATGGCTACATGGGACAAACTGCTTGGCGTCATCGGCTTGAAAGCCCTGAAAACTGTTGAACCCTAGGTACGAGAGTAGCTTCAGGGCATCGGGTCCCTCCAGGGTCAAATCGACCATGTGATACGACAGATCAAAGAGGACGCAGGCTTTCTGCCACGCTTCCTGTTCATCTCGCCAGTTGGTGAACTCCGGCGGCACCCCGGGGTATACGTTCGGACCGGCCTGCGCATTGCGCAACATCTCGATTGGGTTCCCGTATGACGTGATGAGGTCTTCCAGGCTCTTGACCATCAGATTTTCCTCCATGACATGGCGAGCATTGCAGGAATGGTTAGCTCTCCCAGCGACGCCACGTAGCCAACAGAGAGCCCCGCAACGCGTCCACTAATACGTTTCACGGAATGTAGCGTCAAGCCAAGGGTCAAACGGAGACCAGCCAATTCGCGAGCAAGCCGGAGACGACTTTCGGCTGCTCCGCGGGCGACATGTGTCCACACTCCTCGATGACCACCAGCCGAGCGCCAGGAATGGCATCCGCGATCTCACGGTGGTGCTGAACACTCCTCCACGGATCCTGTCGACCCACCGCGACCAGCGTTGGGACTGTGATAGTGGGCAGCAGTGGCCAGAGATCCCTGCGGGCCAGTAAGGCGGATACCTGACCGGCGTGTTGCGCCGACGTGTAGGTCTCAACCATTGCGTGAAGAGGCCCCACGAGCGCTACGTCCGATGTCCGATCGGGATGGACCATCGAGGCCACCCACTTTCGGGCCACTGCATCAATGCCCTCAGCCGCGGAGAGATCGGTGAGCACGGCACGAGACTCATGTTCGCCCGTCGCAACCGGCCCAACACCGAAGTCGAACAGGGCCAGGTGAGTGACCCTGTCCGGGGCGGCGCGCCACACCTCCAGGGCAACACGGGCACCCATCGAATGACCGGCAACGGCGATCGGCCCGTCCACGACGTCAAGTGCGATCTGGGCCATCGTCTCGAGTCGGTCGACCGATCTGTACTCAGGAACCCAGGTCGTGGTGGCATCTTTCAGGTCCGCTCGTTGTCGAGCCCAATACGACTCATCACAGAGCAGCCCCGGCAGGAGAAGCAGATTTCTCATCCGTTTCTTTGCGCAGTCGCTCTCAGCCGAACGCTCTCTCGGCCGTGGTTGCCACAAGATTCAGCTTTGCCCATTGATCATCCTCGGTGAGGAGGTTGCCATGCAGGGTGCTGGCGAATCCGCACTGGGGGCTCAGGCACAGTTGTCCGGCATCGACGAAGGCACTCGCTTCCTCGATACGAGCCAACAGGTCATCCTGAGTCTCCAGCTCTCCGAGCTTGCTCGAGACGAGACCCAAAACAACCGTCTTGTTCTTGGGCACGAAGCGCAATGGCGCAAAGTCGCCAGAACGCTCGTCGTCGTACTCCAGAAAGTACGCATCCACATCCAGTTCGTTGAACAACACCTCCGCCACCGGCTCGTACCCACCAGATGCGAAGAAAGTCGACTTGAAGTTCCCTCGACAGAGGTGAACTCCAACCGTCAGGTCGTCGGGACGACCCTCGAGGGACGAATTGATCAACGCCGCATAAGTGCGTGGCAGTTCGTCCGGGTCGTCACCCCGGTCGATAACACCCTGACGCATTATCGGGTCGCAAAGATATGCAAGGTTGGTGTCGTCGAGTTGGATATAACGACAACCCGCCGTGTACAACGATGCGATCTCATCGCGGTAGCACTGCGCCAGGTCTTCGAAGAACTCGTCGAGGTCGGGGTAAGCCTCGATATCGATACCGGCGCGACCACCTCGGAAATGAGTCATGGTCGGAGAAGGGATGCACACCTTCGGATGGTGATTCGAATGGGCAGCGAGGTATCGATAGTCATCGACCTGGATGTCGTGTTGATGCCGAAGCTTTCCGGTGACGGTGATCTTCGGCGGCGCCATCCCCACTCGGCCTTCTGAGTCGGAACTCGAAGAGATCGATCCGGTGATCGTGACGCCGTCGAGTTGTTTGAGAAAATCGAGGTGGAAAAATGCCCGCCGGTATTCTCCATCTGTGATGCTGCGGATACCGGTTGCTTCCAACTTCGGGATCATCGCCGCTATCTCGCCGTCCTCGATAGCCCGCAAATCGTCGGCCGCGATCTCACGATTGGCTAGTCGCTCACGAGCTTCGAGAATCGCCGTCGGTCGGAGAAGAGAACCGACATGATCGGCTCGGAATGGTGGGTTCAGTTTCGAAGATGGCATTTTCCCTCCAACGCCCTTTTATCCAACGCTATTCGCCGCCAAACGTACCCTTGATCCCCTATTTGACAGGTTCTTCTGTCAAATGGAGTTGCTTTTCGATCTGATCGAGGACTCGGTAACACGAAAGCACCTGGGCCGCGCTGGCGTTGGGCTCGCGGCCTTCGCTGATGGCGCTGAAGAATTCACGGTCTTGAAGCTCGATGCCATTCATCGACACGTCGACATCAGAAACGTCGATCGGATCATCGTTGCCGGTGTTGAGGTCGTCATAACGAGCGGTGTAAGTGCCGGTGTTGCCGATGTAGCGAAAGGACGTCCCGAATGGTCCATCGTTGTTGAAGGACAGCGAAAGTGTGCAGAGTGCACCGGATTCGGTCTCGAGTTGGATCGACATGTCCATGGCGATCCCGAGTTCCGGGTGAATGGGGCCTTGGAGCGCATTAGCTTTCACGATGGGACTGAGAGTCTGATAAGCGAATAGGTCGACGGTGTGGGCCGCGTGATGCCAAAGCAGATGGTCGGTCCAACTACGGGTCTGGCCCAGCGCGTTAGTGTTTGTTCTGCGGAAGAAGTACGTCTGCACGTCCATCTGCTGGATCGAGAATTCGCCATTCACCACCCTGCGGCGGATCCACTGGTGTGACGGGTTGAACCGTCTTGTGTGGCCGACCATGCACACAAGACCTGTTTCGGCCTGGCTGGCTACCACCGCTTCGCCGTCGGCCAGCCGATCACACAGCGGGATCTCGACCTCGACGTGTTTGCCGGCTTCCATGCACTGGATCGATTGAGAAGCATGCATCGGGGTCGGCGTGGCAAGGATGACGGCGTCGACGCCGGGCTGCTCTAGTGCCTCGGCGAGGTCGGTGGTTGCGTGACCGATGCCGTATTCAGCTGCAACCCGCTGGGTGGGCTCGAGTGTTCGGCCTACGACCGAAACGACCGCGACACCGTCGATCTTGGAGATGGCATCGAGGTGCTTGCGTCCAAACGCTCCCGCTCCAGCGAGAAGAACATTGATGCTTATGGTGCTTCTTCCAGAATGAGATGCCCGATGGCGGTGTTACTGCCCGGTACATGGTAGAAGCGGTTCTGAATCGTCGGTGCGGGACCACCGGCGAGATCTGCCATCGCACCACGAGCAATGAACCACATGACGAGCTCGATTCCCTCCGAGCCTGCCTCCCGAATGTACTCGATATGTGGGGTCTCGGCGAGAGCTTCGGGATCGGCTATCAGCTTGTCGAGGAACGCATTGTCCCACTCCCGATTGATGAGCCCGGCGCGCGGACCTTGAAGCTGATGGCTCATCCCGCCGGTGCTCCAGATCTGCACGTTCAGCGACTCATCAAACGACTCGATGGCCCGGCGCATTGCCTTACCAAGGCTGAGGCAACGCTGACCGGAGGGCACCGGGTACTGGATGACATTCACCGCGAACGGGATCACAGGACAGGGCCATTCGTCGGGTTGGCCGAACAGGAGCGAAAGCGGCACGGTGAGTCCGTGGTCAACCGCAAGCTTGTTGACGATCGTCAAGTCAAAATCCTGTTGGATCACCGACTGCGCTATGTGTGAGGCGAGCTCGCTTTGACCGACCACCGTTGGTACCGGCCGAGGCCCCCAGCCTTCATCGGCTATTGGAAAAAGAGCGGCGGTCCCGATCGCAAACGTGGGGATGAAATCAAGACTGAAACTTGTGGCATGGTCGTTGTACACCAACACGATGGCGTCTGGCGTGTTATCCGCCATCCACCGGCGTGAAGGTTCGTATCCTTCGAAGATCGGCCGCCAGTAGGGTTCATCGGTCTTGTTCTGGTCGATCGCAACGCCAATGGCGGGAACATGCGGGGTATAGACACTCGCCGTAACACGCGCTGTCATCGTCCAGCCCATTCGTGTTGGTAGCGGTTACCTTCGGGGGACCGGCCACCGCTGATCATCATGTCGCGATAGTCCTCCTCGCTCATCCCGGTCATCGACCCCGCCATTTGCTGGAAGCTTTTTCCATCGGTGGCACCGATCTTGGCCAGGAAATAGATGTTGCCGCCGAGCTCGATCATTCGGTTCAGGTCCCGGTCGAGAACGGCCTGTTTCTGGTCCTCGGTCATGTCCCACTCGTTGAGGTAAGCCCTCTCGTCGGAACGGAACCTGTCGCGATTCTCAGGGGACATCAGAGACATGCAGAACTGGTTGAGCCAATAACCCTTGCGAGACTGCTCGGCGTCAAAGATGGTCGTTCCAGGGACATCGGTATACGGCTTGTTCAGTGGCATGCGTCCCCCCTCAAGTATCAGATAGCGGTGTGCGCCAGTATGTCAGCCGTGTTCAGAATTGTCGACAATGCGAATCGAGGCGAGGTGCGGGCACGTCATCTCTCTGTGCAGGACTCACCCGCATCTCCCTTTTCGTATGTCGCCGACGCGAAGTCCGATGACCTTTAGTCCTGCCATTGCGGGCTGAACATGGATTGGAGAACTCTGTCATCGAGTCAATTACTGTTCTCTGTTGTGATCGACTTTCAGACCCATCCCGATCAGTACCGCCACTGGCGCCTGCGCTTCGAAGGCCGTGTTGCTCACCTCGACATGGATGTCGATCCCAAAGGCGGGTTGTTCCCCGACTACGAACTGAAGCTGAATTCCTACGACCTCTCAGTGGACATAGAGCTGGCAGACGCTGTTCAGCGGCTTCGTTTCGAGCACCCCGAAGTCGGTGCGGTCGTGATCGGCTCGCTCAAGGAGCGGGTGTTCTGCGCCGGGGCCAACATCGGGATGCTCGCCTCCGCCCCCCACCCTCTCAAGGTCAACTTCTGCAAATTCACCAACGAGACCCGTAGCTCGATTGAGGATGCAACCAGATACTCCGGTCAGCGGTACCTCACTGCCATCAAAGGAACAGCGGCCGGGGGAGGATATGAGCTGGCGCTGGCCACCGATTACATCATGTTGATCGACGACGGCAGCGCCAGTGTTTCTCTCCCGGAGGTCCCCCTCCTCGCGGTTCTGCCGGGAACCGGCGGGCTCACTCGACTCGTCGACAAGCGGTTCGTCCGACGTGATCGCGCCGACGTGTTCTGCACCGTTGAGGAGGGAATCAAGGGAAAACGGGCGCTCGCCTGGAAACTTGTTGACGAGCTGGTACCACGATCGGCCTTTGAGGAAAAGGTTGATGGACGCGCTGCTGAAATGGCGGCTGCGAGCCACCGGCCGGACGACGCCAAGGGCGTGGCGCTGACCGAGTTGGAGCGGAAGTTTGGTGACGACCTGGTCGAGTACTCGGCCGTAACCGTTGAGATCGATCGAGCAGCGAGCGTGGCGAACATCACGGTGAAGGGACCCGACGAACCGATTCCGGCCGATGCCGCAGCAGCGGCTGATCTTGGCGCGAGCTTTTGGCCGCTGCGCCTTGCCAGGGAGCTCGACGACGCTTTGTTGCACCTCCGCGCCAATGAGCTGAGCGTGGGGACGCTCCTGGTTCACTCCCGCGGCTCTATGAAAGCGGTGGTCGAACACGATCGGTTTCTCAACGCACACGCTTCAGATTGGTTCGTTCGCGAGGTGCTCCTTCTGTGGAAGCGGGTCCTCAAACGGGTTGACCTCACTTCGCGTACGATCATCGCCCTGGTCGAACCGCACAGCTGCTTCGGTGGTTTCCTTGCCGAGTTGGTGCTGGCCTCCGACCGGGGGTACATGTTCGAGGGAACTCTCGATGGTGATGAGGTGACAGCCTCACTCTTTCTTACCGAGTCGAACACCGGTCCCCTCCCGATGTCGAACGATCTCACCCGAATTGAGACTCGATTTTGGGGCGATGAGGCGGGCCGCGAGCGGGCCTTGAAGGCAGTCGGTGCGATGCTCACGGCCGACCAAGCCTACGAGGCGGCCCTGGTCACAGAGATCTTCGACGAGATCGATTGGGACGACGAGCTTCGAATGATCATCGAAGAGCGCTCGTCGTTCAGCCCCGACGCCCTCACCGGCATGGAGGCCAACCTGCGCTTTGTGGGGCCTGAGACACTCGAGACGAAGATTTTTGGCCGGCTCACGGCATGGCAGAACTGGGTGTTTCAACGCCCCAACGCCTCGGGGGAAACCGGTGCGCTGCGTCGTTATGGCACCGGATTGCGACCTGACTACGACACGAGGAGAGTGTGATGACATCTGAGCTCGTCGATTACGACTCGCTGATCCCAAACAATGTCGGACTGGCAGACGACCCGAAGCTGCGACGAGCGCTTGAAGCGTGGCATCCGGGCTACATCGACTGGTGGATGTCCATGGGCCCAGAGGGGTTTCAGGTGGCCGACGTGTATCTCCGCACTGCGATCAGCGTCGAGAAGGACGGCTGGGCGAAATTCGATTACGTGAAGATGCCGGAATACCGCTGGGGGATCCTGCTCGCACCGGCGATCGAAGGCCGAACCGTCCCCTGCGGCGAGCACTTTGGGGAGCCGGCGTGGCAAGAAGTGCCTGGACCGTATCGCGCCATGTTGCGGAGACTGATCGTGATCCAGGGAGACACCGAGCCGGCATCGGTTGAGCAGCAGCGTCATCTGGGATCGGTTGCGCCGTCGCTGTACGACATGCGCAACTTGTTTCAGGTCAATGTCGAAGAGGGTCGGCACCTTTGGGCGATGGTCTACCTATTGCAGAAGTATTTTGGGCGTGACGGTCAGGAGGAGGCGCACGAGCTTCTGTTACGTCAATCGGGCAGTGAGGAGAGGCCCAGGATGCTGGGAGCGTTCAACGAGGAAACACCCGACTGGCTGTCGTTTTTCATGTTCACCTACTTCACGGACCGAGACGGCAAGATGCAGCTCGAAGCGCTGGCGCAGTCGGGATTCGACCCGCTCAGCCGTACCTGTCGGTTCATGCTCGCCGAGGAGGCTCATCACATGTTCGTGGGCTACACGGGTGTTGCACGCATAGTGCACAGGACCTGTCAGGCCATGAACGAGGCAGGCATCGACGACCCATATGACGCCGAGGCGGTGCGTGCCCTTGGAGTGATTGATCTTCCGACGATCCAACGCAAGACCAACCTCCATTTCTCGTTGACTCTCGACCTCTTCGGGTCAGAGGAATCCACCAACGCAGCCAACTTCTTCAACGCCGGAATCAAGGGCCGCTACCACGAGGATCGTCTGGACGATGACCACCGGCTCGTCTCCGATACATATCCGGCCACCAAGCTGGTCGCAGGCCGGTTGCGACCGGTCGAGGTGCCGGCACTCAACGCACTCAACGCCAGGTTGCGTGATGACTTCATCGACGATTGCCAGGGCGGAGTGACTCGCTGGAACCGGGCCATCGCCGGCTACGGAATCGAGTTCGAGATCCGGCTCCCACACGTGGCGTTCAATCGCTTGATCGGCGAGTTCACCGACATCGAAGTGTCACCGACCGGCGAGGTTCTCACCCAGGACTCATGGTCAGCCAATCGTGACAACTGGCTACCCACTTCAGACGACAGGACGTTCATCGAGAGCCTCATGCAGCCCGAGTTCCGACCCGGCCGCTTCGCCAGTTGGATCGCTCCGCCGACCAAGGGGATACAGAACATGCCGGAGGACTTCCTCTACGTGAGGCTGCCCTGACGACCCTGAAGACCTCCTCGCCAAGGAGGCCAAGCGCGGTGGCGAATGCCTCGCTATGGTCCCCCGAGCGTGACACAGAGGAGGGTTATGCGTAAATTGAATTCATATCGGTGGATGCTCATACTCGGAGTAATGGCGCTGCTGGTTGCAGCCTGCAGCCCCAGTGACTCCGCTGACACCACCGAAGCAGCGACAGCCACTACGGAGGCTGCTCCCGACACCACCGAGGGGGCACCGGACACCACCGCAGCCCCCGACACCACCGAGGCCGCTCCCATGGAGCCGCTCAAGATCGGCCAACTAAGCGATCTGACGTCGACATTCACCCCCTGGGGTCTAAACGTTCGCGACGGGATGGCGCTCGCCGCCAAGGAGATCAACGACGCTGGCGGTGTGGGAGGCCGGATGATCGAGATCTTCGTCCAGGACTCCGAGAACGACCCCGACGCCGCCGCCACCGGGTGGGACCGTCTCGTCGAAGAGGGTGTCGTAGCCGTCGGCGGAGTCATCTCCAGCGGGGTAAGCCC
>JAZFTT010000078.1:0-8247 GCA_036446835.1 Acidimicrobiia bacterium | reverse complement strand
TCGCAGCTCTTATGCGTGGCTAAAGGCGGCTGAGTATGTCCCGTGTCACGCGTTTCGGGAGGTGACGCCCACCCAGCCTGCCGCGTAGGCTCGACAACCACAGGAAGGGCCTCCTCCAGTTAAACCGACGTGGGGGAGGCTTTTCCTCTATGGAGGTTCTCGCTCAAAGTCGGTAGGGACTTTTGGCTCTAGTTGAGAGAGCCGCTCTCGGCCATGGTCGGTGGCTTGGGACCGTCGACTGGCTCATGGCTGTTCACAGCACGGTTCCGTGTCCGGGTACACGCTTCTCTCCTGATCGTTGGGCCCCCGGACACAACGAAGCCCCCCGCCTTTCGGGCGGGGGGCTTCACCTATCGCGTGTTAGACGAGACGTCGCCACCCGTCAGACACAGTGAGGATCGTGGTCCCCGCCAACCGGAGGGTTACGCAAAGCCGCTGTGACACGGAAGCGTGAGGCCCCCGGGGACACGACCCGAGGGCACTTAGGAGAGGCACCTCAATGCCCAGACCCATTAATGGCAGGAACGGGCCGTGACCACGCGTAAGCCCCACCGAAACTACCCCTGTAAGCGTCTGTGTTGTTCGTGAGACAGCTGGAATGTTTCGCGGCCTTAGGGCGGCTTCTGGCCACGCATAATGCCGGTTATGGGCGGGTGGGTGTCTGACATTTTGGCGTGGGTATGGCCGTCTGGAGACTCATCGGATCGGCCGTGGTGTTCTGTCCTTACAATCGACTCTGTGATGGTTAGGGACGCGAAGGGGAATTCATCCACTCTTGATGCGATCGTTCGTTCGGCTGCCGACGCCATTGTCACGGCTGACGAGTTCGGGAACATCGTGACTTGGAATCCGGCTGCTGAGCGTCTTTTTGGTTATGACGAGGGTGATGTGGTCGGCAAGCCTTTGACGACTCTCGTCCCTGACCGTTTCCGTTCTGCCCACGAGGCTGGTCTCTCCCGGGTCGTGGGAACGGGGGAGACCAGGATCATTGGTCAAACCGTCGAAGTGTTCGGCCTGCATCAGGATGGTCACGAGTTCCCGATCGAGTTATCGCTGGCGACGTGGTTCGAAGATGACAGACGCTTCTTCAGTGGGATCATCCGCGATATCACGGAACGGTTCGAGATGACCCGCGCCTTGGCCACGTCTGAGCAAAGATTGGAAGCCATTCTTGAATCCGCCAATGACGCAATCATCTCGATCGACTCCGTTGGTCGGGTGGTTTTGTGGAATCCAAGAGCTGGCGACATGTTCGGATACACGGCCGACGAGATGATCGGCGAGCCCCTCACGGCTGTAATTCCTGAGAGGTTTCAGAGTCAGCATGTTGAGGGCGTCTCCCGGGTTACATCTGGTGGTGAACGTCATGTGATCGGACAGACGGCGGAACTTGCCGGGGTCCACCGGGACGGCCGGGAGTTTCCACTTGAACTGTCCCTGGCAACGTGGGAGGCGGATGGTCAGCGGTTCTACAGCGGGATTATTCGCGATATCACTGAAAGAAAGATGGCCGAAGACGCCCTTCAGGTTGCCAACAAGTCGCTCAACGAGAAGAACGACCAGCTCGAAGCCCTCTCCGGCAAGTTGGCTAAGTATTTGTCGCGTCAGGTGTACGACTCGATTTTCGAGGGTAAGACCGACGTGCGGGTCCAGTCCTATCGGAAGGAGTTGACGGTTTTCTTCTCCGATATCGAAGGGTTTACCGAGCTAACTGACCGCCTCGAAGCCGAAGTGGTCAGCGAGATCCTCAACGCTTATTTGAGCGAAATGGCGACGATCGCTGATGGGTGTGGCGGGACGATCGACAAGTTCATTGGCGACGGAGTCATGATCTTTTTCGGTGACCCAGAATCTCGGGGGAGGAAACAGGACGCTATCGAATGTGTCGGTATGGCGACCCGGATGAAGAAGCGGCTTGTTGAACTGCGTCGTGATTGGGCCGAAATGATCGGACCGGAACCGCTCCATATCCGAATTGGTATCAACACCGGCTATTGCACGGTTGGCAATTTCGGGTCCGAAGACCGACTCGACTACACGATCGTCGGCGGTGCTGTCAATGCCGCCTCCAGGCTGGAGGCGTCCGCGGCCGTCGACCAAATCCAGATCTCCCACTCGACGTATTCACTGGTCAAGGACGTCTTCTACTGCAGACCCATTGGTGATGTGACCGTGAAGGGGATCAGCCACCAGCTTCGCACCTATGAAGTAGTAGCCGAGTTTGCCGACCTGGGTTCAAGGGAGCGGATCGAAGCTGAAATCGGCGATTTCAAAATGTCGTTAGACCCGAACAGCCTCGACTCTGAATCGGCCGAACATGCGCGCGAAGCTTTACGTAGCGCTCTTGCAGCACTTGACAGTGCTGGCGGGCAGCCAGACAAGACCTGACCGCGCAGATAACGGCACGTATGTGCAGCCTCTAACCGATCGGGTCGTTGACGACTTACGCTTGGGTGGGTTGGCCTGATAGCTGATTCCGCTCAAACGTAAACAGGTGCCGTTGGGTGTGAGTTGATCGGTTCAGCTGTCAGCAGGGGGGCGGGGATTAGATGGGTCTGTTGTCTGCGCTAACTGGTTCTAGGTCCTTCTTCCCAGCGTGTCTTTGTTACTTCGCTGGCTCGGATGTCTGGTGTCGTCGGAGAAGATGTCTGGCTGGTTCTGGGCTACGTGAGATGGCTCTTGGTAGGTGTATCGCCGCGCTGGCTGCGAAGAGGAGGCCAAACCCCCATCCGATCCCGGTGAACCCCCATTGCTCCAGGAGGAGCCCACCAATCGCGGCTCCAAGCAGATAGCCGAATTGCACCGTGCTGGTCCTGACACTCATGGCAGTTAGGCGCCGCTCATCGGATAGCTGCAGTCCCAACGCTGCTCCGGCGATGGTCCGACCAGCGGCGAAGAAGGCAGCTAGGGAAAAGATCACAGCACTGAAGACAGGCCCGGGGCGCACGGAGCCGAATAGGACCACTACGGCAGCGGCCGCCAGTGAGAACCCGAAGAGCAACAGGTTGGATCCGCGTTCGAGCAATCGCCGTCCGAGGCTGTTACCGGGCAGGTAGAACACCGCGCCGACTCCGAGTAATACACCGGTAGCGGCGACGCTGGTCTGGTACGACTCAATGAATAGCGCGCCGGCATAGACCAATGTCCCCGCCCACGCAGCGAAAGCCAGCAGCTCAGAAATAGCCCAGGCTTTGACTCCCGGCTGTCGCCAAAGGCCAAGCGGATCGTGTTCCTGTCCAGAGTCATTGGTCGACTTATTGCGCAGACTCATTGCTGTCAGGGCAGCCAAACTGGCCACAAACGGCACGGCCACCCAAGCCCAGCGCCAACCCTGACTGGCTACCACGCCAACTAGAGGCTGACCAACGATCCAGGCCACCGGCTGACCGATCAGGGCCCAAGAGAGAACTCTGGCGCTCTCTCCATCTCTCGCCCACGTCTTGGAAGCCGCCAAACCCCCAGACAGCACGGCAGCGAGGCCAAAACCAATCACGACTTGGGCGATCAGAAGGAGGGCAAAAGTTGGAGCCCAGGCACTGATCAGAGATCCCGCGGCGAGTAGCGCCAGACCTGCGTTCAAAAGGAGGGAAAGACGAAACCGGTTGCCTGTGACCGCAAGCAGCAACGCCACGATTCCGGCCGTGACGCCTGAAACCGAACGGAGCTGAGCAGCAACGCTGGTACTCATGCCGAACTCGGCGGCAACCTCAGGGAGGATCGGTGAGAGGACGAGGATTGCCGCCTGTGCCGCGAATAGGCACATGAAAAGAACTGACCCCGGACCGAGCCCTGACCGCCGGACGGCTATCTGTGACACCAACCGACGCTAATCGATAGTCCTTGAACCCATCTCTCGATCACTTCTCGGTCACATGGTCTGACCTTGGTCGCATGAGTAGGCAAGTCCAAGGGGCCCACGACCCGTCGCTGCCCGGCGTCGCCGAGTACAAAGCAACGCCAGGCAACCGAGGTGCATACCTGATCAGCCGACCGGACGGTGACCGCACAGAGTTCCTTACGATCAGCTTCTGGGACAGCCACGATGCGATTGTCGCCTTTACGGGAGAAGACATCGAGCGGGCTGTCTTCTATCCCGAGGACGACAGATACCTCATCGATCGAGAGACCACCGTCAAACACTTCCACGTTCACTGATCCACACGCACATAACGGCACTTATGGGCGATGTTGGCTCTCGGTAGAGTCATGTGGTGCAAATGACAGCTCAACGAGAAATTGCTCGTCCTGCTGGTGAGGTGTTCGAGTTCTTTTCGGATGTGTCTAATAATCCGTTGTGGCAGAACGGAATGAAGTCGTGCAGATGGACTTCGGAACCACCTATCGGGGAGGGTTCGACATACGAGCAGCATGCCCGCTTTATGGGCAAGGGCATCAGGTCAACGTTCGTCGTAACTGAATACGAGTCTGGTGGGCGGATCGTTATCAAGTCTGTCGAGTCCACGTTTCCGATAGAGGTGGAGCGTGTGGTCTTGTCTACTGGCACTGATTCATGTCGGGTTTCGGCTTTGATCAGCGGAGGGCCGCAGGGAGGGTTTGCCAAGCTTCTGGAACCGTTGGTTGGTCGTTTGGCACAGAAGTCAGTCGACCGAGACTACGACCGGTTGGTAGAGCTGCTGGAGTCCGCACACCGCACATAACGGCACTTATGGGCGGCCGATCTAGTCGTCTTAATCGTTGTTGTCATCGTCGAAATCGAGCTCAGGCACAAGGTTCGTCGGAGAGATCGATAATGATAGAAGCGGCAGCGACGATCGGAGGTGGGGCGATGAAGCGAACGATGTCGAGAAGGCCAAGCGTGTCAGGTCTCGTGGCTCCATTTGTCGGGATCCTCCTGACCGCCGCGCTCGTCGGATGCGGCGCAGAGCAAGAGCCGACGGTGGCGGACGACGGGAATACGGTGGCGACGGCCCCGGGAACCTTGTCGACGCTGGACGTGAGCGGCACATACCAGTTCGTGGGAGAGGAGGTCCCGAACACGATGAAGGGCACGATTACATTCGAGCAAGAGGGAGATCTAGTACGAGTCACCGGCACGAAGTACGAGAACAACCCTTCTCGCGAGCTGAAGGGCGAGGCCACTATCAAAGGAACGCGTCTCGAGATAGTGCTGGTCCCCATCAACGACGATCCCACCTACGAGGCCGAAGTGCTCTTCATCTTCAGCGAGGACGGCGACACGTTCGAAGTGAGCTTCACGGACACCAACGGCGACGAGGGCGACATGGGGAGCTACACGGGAGTGAGACAGTGACCAGCGGGCGCTCCCCTGCTCTAGCTCGTGTCGCGGGAGGTGTCTACTACGGCGAAATCGTGATTCTCGCCGATCGGAACCATGAAGCGCACACTCGATGAGACCACAAGCGGAACATGACCGCCGTTACTCCGACACCAGCACTCAATGCTCTACAGCGGCATCCAGTGTCTTCCTGTCCCGTCGCGACGGGTTTCTCTCCATCGTCTGGATCGTCTGTCGTCGGTATCCGACTTGTGGCAGGGGACTCCACCGAGATGCACCGAACGGAATCCTTATGCACATATGGGAACCGGTTCCGGGCACCCTGAGGGCACCCTGGGGACACCTCGAAGGGCTATAGCGGGTGGCGATCGTTCCGCGTGAAGGTCCGGCTGCTGCTGAAACTTGGTCGTTAGGCGTCCGTAAGAGACGCGGCGAGCGCGTCGACGATGATATCGACGTGGTGTTGGGTGCAAACCAGCGGCGGGCGGATTTTCAGCACCTCCTCGTGGGGTCCGGTCGTGCCGATCAGGACTCCTCTTCGCCGCATCTCGTCTGTTGTCTTTTTGGCCAGTCCGGAAGAGCTGAGTTCGACGCCGACGAAGAGCCCGGGTCCGCGGACATCTATGACGTTCTGGTTGCCGAGCGCCGCGATCTTCTTCTTCAGATAGCCGCCGACAGCTTCGGCGTTGGCCGCCAAATCTTCGGACTCGATGACGTCCAGGACAGCCGCCCCCACTGCGGCCGCCACCGGCGAGCCGGCAAACGTCGAGAAAAAGTGGGACGTTGAAGCGAACTCTTCGGCGATCGCCTTGGACGTGATCACTGCTCCCATTGGGTATCCGTTGCCCATTGGCTTCCCGAGGGTAACGATGTCGGGAATTGTCCCGCCAGAGGCAAAACCCCAAAATCTCGTGCCGACGCGGCCGAAGCCGGCCTGTACCTCGTCGGCTACAAGCAAGGATCCGCGGTCGTCGGCCCAGGCCCGTGCCGTCTGGATGAAACCAGCGGGCACTTCGAAGATCCCATCGCTGGAGAAGACCGTGTCAAGGATGACCATTGCCGGCTCCTCGCCGCTGACGGCAAGGTCGTGGTGAGCTGCCTCCAGATCGGATTGGAGTAGATCGGCCGCCGCCACCGCACTCAGCAGGTCCGCTCCTCCAACTCGAGCAGCCCAGGGCTCGAAATCAGCCGGACCCGACCCCTCCGGTGACATGACCGCCGTGACCGTGGTGGAGCCGTGATAGGCGTTGGCAGTCGTGACCACGCCCCGATGGCCGGTCACCGTCTTCGCAATCCGGTAGGCGAGGTCGTTGGCCTCGCTCCCTGAGTTGACGAACCACACCACACACAGCGGATCTGGCATCAGTCCGGCGAGCCGGTCGGCATAGTCGGCGACTCCATCGACTAGGTAGCGCGTATTGGTGGTGAGTCGGCGGGACTGGGAGGCAAGTGCCGAGACCACCTCGGGATGCGCGTGCCCAACATGGGGAACATTGTTGTAGGCATCTAACAGGCGTCTCCCGTCGCTGTCTATGAGCCACATGCCCTCTCCGTGGCTCAGATAGACCGGCGGGTCGTAGCTGAGGTCGAGCGTTGGACCGAGCCGCAGCTTCCGCAGTGCCATAGCATCTTCGAAGGGCCGATGACCCTGATCGCGGAAGCCACAAGCAGCACCGATTCGGGAGACGGTCTGGGCACGATCCGTCTCCGCCAGCCGTGTCAGCACTCCCCACATCAACTCGACATCCCCGGTCTCGTAATCGATGTTCTCGGATCCGGCGCTGACAGAACGAGCCGCCATCAGCAGCGATTGAGCACAGCGAGCCGCAACCAACTCCGGGATGATCTCGATCTCGACGGATTGGAGCGGCTCCACCGCGTGAAATGCAGACACCACCTGGGCCATTGCCACAGGTGGGTCGGTGCCAAAGCATTGATAAGTGGCCGCGATCGCGACGTCGATGACCCGAGGACTCCAATTCATGTCGCCGAAGTCAAAGACCCCCACTATGTGCTCTGGGTCGGCGGGAGAGACCACGATGTTGTCGGGATTGATGTCCCCGTGAATTGCCTGGTAGGGGAGCTTGATCAGGACGGGAAGGATCCGCTCCTCGAAACGACTGAGAGTGCCGACGATTAGGTCACGACGCTCGGCGTCGACGTGTGCCAGAAGCGACGCTAGCTCGGGTAGCTGGGTGAGCGCCCATGGGAAGTCTCGATGCAACGCCGGGTGGTCGAAGCCGCGAAGCGCCACGCTCAGTCGACCAGCGATCTGGCCAACGCGGCGCCGAAGACCCGGAGGAGTGTTGGTTTCGGGGGGTGGAACGCCGGGGATGAACCGGACCAGCTGGAGGGCATGGCCATCGTGGCGGCTGCTCAGCGATCCTGACTTAGTGCGGACCAACTTGGCGAGAGGAAGGCTCGGATCACAGGCCAAGGCCCACTCGACGGCTGCGCTCTGCCCGTCGAGGGCATCGGGCCCACCGGCGATGTTGCCGACCTTCAGCACGTACTCACCCGATCCACTGGTGATCTTGAAGCTGCGGTCGCGCTCCCCGGCGAGAGATTCGGCGGTGCCCATGACGCCAAAGTGATCGAAGGAGATCCGGGCGGCCAGGACCTCGTCAACGCGCGGCCGAGGACTGTCAAAGGCGCCGAAGTCCATGCTCAGAGCGCCAGCGGCTTGCGCAGCGTGAGCGGGAAAAACCCTCGAGCCATGAGATCGAAGAAGTGCCCATGAGGCCTAATCCACTCATCGTCAGCGGTCAGAATGGCCCGCGCATCGGGGTGAGTGATGAGAATATTGGCGTGCGCCTCGGCGTCTTGATCAACTACTGCCTGCCAAGCCCGCCGAACAATCGCCTCCAACTCGTGAGAATTCCTCATCTAAAGCATCGTAGAAGCACACACACAGAGAGCCCACGCCCCATAGTCGCGCAAATATCGGCACACGTCGGCGGTATCCAGGGCATCACGGATCGCACATAATG
>JAZFTT010000077.1:0-17047 GCA_036446835.1 Acidimicrobiia bacterium | reverse complement strand
TCGAAGTAGCGCCGGCCCGAGCCTTCGGTCTGCCATGTGCGCACCTCGTCGCCGTGGGTATCGGTGAGGTGGGCGTGAACCTCGGGGCGAGGGCCCTCGTAGTCGCAGAAGGCACAATCCATCAGGCGCCTCCGCCAAGGTCGGCTGCAGCCTGGGAGGCCGCCGACTCGACAAGCCGAACCAGAGCAGCGCCGGCGGGAACGCCCGCTACCTGATTCGCCTCGGGGATTTTGCTTGCCAATCCCGCCGAAACGAGGTCTCCGATTCTCTCGGCAAGCGCAAGACGTGTAAGGCCGCTGGCCTGTGCAATCTTGGAGACAGGTGTGCCAACACCGTCGGTCAGTGACTGGAGTATTCGGAAGTTGGTCGCGTCCGAGGCCATTCGCAGGGCCCGCAAGACCGACTCCCGGGAGGCCGCCACCCTCTGACCGGCATCGGATCGAAACGACGAGAGCCACTCGCCCGTGCCGGACTCGAGACGGTCTTCTCGATCGATGACCGACATATGGAGACGCAGGATGTCCGCGGCCGACTGGCCCAATATCAGACTCAGCCCATCGACGGGGTCGGGCTGCTTTCCGATCGAAACAGGTGTCGAGCCTTCAGCCAACAGACACTCCCGTCATCGCTTGCTCAACGAGTTGGGCGACGTCGACCACCTGGAGGCGATCCTCGTGACCGGTCGTCTTGACGGCATCGCCGTACATGACCATGTCCTTGGGGCATGCCACTACGAAGTACGCCACTTCGTCACCAAGAGCCACCGCCTCACGAATCCTGTTCTCCGATGGCCTCTCCTCGAGATCCGAATCGTCCATCCAGATGCGGCCGCCGCCGGCGCCACAACAGAAGCTGTTCTCCCGACAACGGCCCATCTCATGGAGTTCGAGACCGGTGGCCTGAATCAGACGCCGGGGTGCTTCGTACTCGTCTTGATAACGACCGAGATAGCAGGGGTCGTGATAGGTGGCGATGCCGGACAGACCCGACACTTGCAGCAACCCGTCGGCCACGAGCCGATCGAGCAACTCCGTGTAGTGGATCACTGTCCCCTCGAGCTCATACTCATATCGCAGCGTGTTGAGTGAATGAGGGTCCGTAGTGATGATCTGGCTGTACTGAGCCGACGCCAGGGCCTCCAGGTTCTGCTCCTTCAGCATTTCGAAGAGACCTTCCTCACCCGCCCTTCTCACGTCATTGCCGCTATTTCTCTCCGCCTCGTAGAGAAGTCCGAAGTCGACCTCGGCGTAACTCAGGAGTCTGGCAACAGATAACGAGACTTCGGCTGCCCTCGGGTCGAAGGAGGCATGGTCACCGACGAACCAAAGGTACTCGACGGGCTCAGACCTGGCGTCCTTGATGTTCTGATCCAGACCCTTGGTCCAGCGCGCCCGCTGTTTGGCCGACTTGCCGAAGCTGTTGCCGGCCCTGGTCAAGGACTGAAAGGCGGATTGCAAACCGGGTTCCACGTTGCCCACCTCGACGAGTTGTCTTCGCATCTGGACGATGGTGGGCACATGCTCGATCCCCACCGGGCACACCTCCATGCATGCCATGCAGGTGGTACATGCCCACAGCGTCTCCGCGGATATGTAGTCACCGGCAACGGTACCGGTTGTCGAGTTCGGCTCAGCGCCGGGTCCGTACCAGAGGTTGATTCCGCTACTGGCGTCGGCGAGCTCGCGAAGGTCGAGAATCAGGTCACGTGGCGAGAGTGGAGCCCCTGTGGCCCGCGCCGGGCACACGTCATGACACCGGCCACACTTGGTGCAGGCATCGTGATCGATCAGATCCTTCCATGTGAAGAGTGAGAGGAGATCGTCGGAGGGTGCGCCGACCGGGTCCGGTAGAGCACGCGCCGAGTGTTGATCGGTGACGAGGAGGTCGACAACATCGGTCAAAATGTGCATCGCCTTCGAGTAGGGGATAAAAGCGATGAAGGTGAGCGCGGCCAAAGCGTGAGTCCACCAGAACACAAGACGGGCCGTCTCGGCTCCGTCGACTCCGAGGAACGAGACCGTCTGGGCGATCGTCCACCCCGCTATCGACCAGGTCTCGAAACTGGGGAAGTTGGTGGCCGCAATTCGGAAACCTTCCAGAAGAAAGCCACTGATCGCAATGAAAAGCAGTACCACCAGAAACGCCCGATCGTCAATCGAATACCCCTTGCGGTCGTAGCTCCCTTCTTCTCGATCGACCCGCTCGTAGCCGAGTTTGAAGGGTGGATTGCGTCGTCGCCAACCCAGAAAGACGAGTCCAGCTATGAAACCGACCGAGAACAGGTCAACGATCAATGAGTAGCCCTGATAAAAGGCGCCATGCCAGAACTGAAGATCCGATCGACCCAGGAGCAGGTCCAGGACATCCTCGTCGATCGCGATGATCGCGGTGGCAATCGTGAGAACCATGAAGCCCCAGAAAACGAAGAAGTGAGCCACTCCGACGGCGCGGTCACGTTTGGCCACGGTTCGCTGGGAGGTAATCTCCGCCAGCGCCGGCCCGAACCGCTTCCAATCGACGGGGCGTCCTCGCCCTCGACCGTACTTTCTGACCCTGAAGAAGAACCCGCTGAGAAAGATCAGCGTCGCCATCAAGGCGAGGAGATAGAACGCGATGACCCCGCCGTCACCCATGTTGAGGAAGGTCTCCCGGCCCGGGACTGCCTCCTCACCATGAGCAAATATCAGGGTCGCGGGTACCAAGGTCAGTCTGCTTCGAGCTTGTCGACCAGTTCCGGCAGCAGATCGAAGATGTCACCCACCCACCCGTAGTGGGCGACTGCGAATATTGGGGCTTGGGGATCGGTGTTGACCGCAATGATCGTCTCGGCGTCCTTCATGCCCTCAACGTGCTCGGGAGCACCGCTGACCCCCAAGGTGAGATAGACCTTTGGCTTCACCGTTAGACCAGACTTACCCACCTGGCGATCCTTGGCCAGCCAACCCTGGTCGATGATGGGCCGGGAGCCGGCCACCGCTCCCCCGAGAAGATCGGCGACTTCCTGAGCCTCTGCGATGTTGTCCTCGGACTCGATCCCGCGGCCGACAACCACCAACACGTCCTCGGAGGTGATGTCGACATCGCCACCCTCGGGCTCGGTGAGACCGAGACAGGTCGAACGAAGCTCGGACTCAACCGGATTGTCAACCCGGGTCACCTCCGCAGCCGCCCCGGATCGACCATCCTCGGCCGAGGTCGAGCCTGAGAGCACGGCGAAAATCGCCCTGTCGCCAGCGACTTCTACATCCGCCTCGATCTTGCCCGCATAGAGCTGACAGGTTGCCCCGAGACCGTCGTCCACGCTGATCGAAGTGCAGAACGAGACCAGCGGGATACCCGATGTGGTAGAGAGGGCCGAAGCAACATCCATGCCCATCGAGGTATACGGGATCAGGACAATCGGAGAACCTTCGATCAGCGAGGCGTAGACGGCTGCATGGCCATCGGGGCTGAAGTTCTCGAACGCAGGGTCGTCGACAACCACGATCCGGTCGGCCCCGCCAAGCTCGGCCGCCAGTCCGATGACACCGGAACCGACCAAGCCGGCCACAACCCGACCACCGGTCTGAGCTGCAATATCTCTGGCCAGGGCGATAAGTTCGAAGCTGGTCTCAGTCAGCTCTCCTTGAAGATGCTCGGTGACAACAAATACGTCAGACATCACTTGACCCCCGCGGCTCGAATAATCTCGACGATCTTCTCGGCGGCGGCTTCCTCGTCTCCTCCGATCATCTCTGCTCCTACGCCGGTCTCAGGCACGCGAACCGAGACGACTCTCACCCCTGACTTATCGGGCGGCGGATCGACATCGATCTCGCTGAGGGCGCCACTCTGTTGCGCCTGGCGAATCAGGCTCACCGCCACATAACGTGGCGCCTGACGGGCGGCCTGGATACCGAGAACGGTCGGGGTCTGAACCTGGTAGTCGGCTGTGATCCCACCCCAGAACTCCTTGGTGACCCTTACGGACCCGTCCCCGGCGTCGGCGCCGACCACAACAGAGACATGAGGTATTCTCAGCTTGGCTGCCACACGAACAGCCAACTGGCCGTCCAGCTCGTCGGCAGCCTGGACCCCGGTGAGTATCAGGTCATAGGATCGCCCCTCCAGCGCCGAAACGAAGATTTCTGTCTGGGCGCTGACGCTGAGGTGACTCAGGTCGTCCCCGAGTTTGATCGCCTCGTCCGCGCCCTTGGCCAGCGCGGTGTGGAGAATTTGCTCCATCTCGTCGGCGCTTCCCAGGCCGAGCACGGTGAGCGTCCCCCCGGCGGCTTCCTTCAGGAGCAGCGCCTCCTCGAGAGCGTGATCATCGAACTCGTTGAGGACGTACCCGAGGTAATCGCGATCGAGGTCGTTCCCGTCGTCGTTCAATTCCAGTTCCTCCACCGGGTCGGGGACCGGGCGGAGCAGCACCACGCTGTCCATAATCGTCTCGCGCTCCTCGTTTGGTCAGTCGGCGGCCAGCCCCAGGGCCTGGGCAAGAAGCTCGGCTATGTCGAGCACCTGAAGCGCGCCGTCGTTGTTCGTTGACTTGACTGCGTCCTCGAATCGGGACACCTCGTAAGGACAGACGACACACAAGGTGTCGGCTCCCGTTTCCACAGCTTCGAGGACCCTCTTCTCGGACAATCGCATGCTCTGGTTTTCCGCAGCGTGGCCGTCGAGCCACATTCCGCCGCCGCCGCCGCCACAGCAGTACCCGTTCTCCCGGGTGCGCCACATTTCGGTCAATTCGGCGCCTGGCAGAGCCTTGATCAGGTCGCGAGGCGCCTCGTACTCACCATTGTGGCGCCCCAGATAACAGGGGTCGTGGAATGTGATGTTGAGGTCGAGCTGCTCGCTGAGACCCATGTCATCTATCCGCTCGGCGAGGTATTGGGTGTAGTGGGCCACGTTGTAGTCGCCGCCGCGTTCGGGGTATTCGTGAAGAAAGGCGTTGTACGCGTGAGGATCGGTCGTGAGAAGAAGCTCGAACTCGTACTGGTTGAGAGTCTCGATGTTTTGCTCGGCAAGCATCTCAAACAATCCGGTCTCCCCGGCACGCAGCATCGAGTCACCGTCGTGGCGTTCCTCGGCTCCGAGGATGGCGAAGTCGACGCCGAGATGAGTGAGAACCCGTGCCAGAGACCTCGAAGCATCTATGCCCCGAGGATGATAGGAGGGATAGTCGCTGACCCACCACAGCACGTCGACCTTGCGCCCCACTTCGGAGATCAGGGGGACTTCCACATCGAGGCCCTTTGTCCACGCCGCCCGACGCTTGGCGTTTTTTCCCAGCGGATTGCCATACCGCGCGGTCTTCTCGAAGACATCCTGAAGCTCCAACGGAACATTGCCCACCAGCACAGCCTCTTTGCGGATCGCCGGCGCGATTTTCATCATGTCCACTTCTTTGGGGCACACCCGAAGACAGTTGATACACGTGGTGCAGAGCCATAGGTCGGGGTCGGTGAAGAGGTCAAACCCCAACTGGAGGTTCTGGAAGAGTTTTCTCGGACCGTAACTGCCCACATGATCGACAGGGCACACCGCGATGCACGCAGCACACTGATAACACCAGCCCATGGACTCCCCACCATCGAGCTCGGTGACCCGATCCAGCTGACTGACGTCGTAGTCGGTGATGATCCTCTGGGAGAACATCCGGTTCCAGTGACCGGAAATGTCCATCCCTTCGAGAACCAGTTCCTCTATCTCGAGGACGTTGGCCGGATCGACCTTGGGGCTGACCTCCTTGCTCACTTCTGCTTTGTCTCCAGCCGGTGGACTCCGAGGAGTCGGCTGATCAGTTCTGCAAGTTCTGGGATGACCCGATTGAACTCTTGTGTCATTCGCATACGTAGCGTCGTGTACACATAGATCGCGTAGACCGAGGCCAGAAAGACATCTGTGCCGAATACTCCATGACCGCCTGTGCGGAATCCAGCCGCCGCTCCCACCTCGTCCACAAAGGCCATCGCCACCCCGATGCGCTCGTAAGTCTCTGCAACCGTGCCGGCATCGAGATCGACCTCTTCCATGACGATAAGAGGAAGGGCACCGGTCTCGCTCTGAGGGTTCCACATCCATCGGGTCCACAGCCAGTAACGATCAGGTTCCGAGAAATGCAGAAGCTCTGAGCCGAGGTCGAACCCGGTCGATGGGCGCACTCCACGACCCACGTCAACAATGGTCTCATGAAAGAATTGAAGTCTCTCTCCTTCGGGCCCCTGACCGCGGAGAAGCAGCTCGATGCCCTCCGAAAGCCCGGCGAGCCCCAGTGTGTTCAGGATTATCTGCGCCTTGCGTCTGGATGAGAAAACCCACCTCAACGCGGTCAGGGCGTCTTCTTCCGTCCAGGCACGGAGACGCTCAAAAGTAAGCAGTTCGGAAAGACGCTCCGCCTTGAACTCGACTTTGCCGGCGACGGTCTCCAACTCCGCCTCGCTCACCTTTTGCAAGGCGAGGTGAGTGAACTCCCTGGCGGTGGGAGTATCCACCACCTGGCCCGTGAGCACGCTGTCGGCGGTCAGACCGTTACCTCCGAGCTCACGAAGGCGACAGCCTTGGCGGCGGCCGCTCCGGCGGTGGCCATCGTGTCGTCGAGATCGGCGGGTCCACGGGCGGCGCCTACTACAAAGATGCCCGGTACCGAGGTTGCCACCGTGTCGAGACTGTTGTGGTCTTGTTCGATGAAGCCGTACTTGTTTGTCCCGATACCGAGTGTCTCGGCCATAGCCCTCGTGCCCTGGCTCGGCTCCATGCCGACGGCGAGGACGACGATGTCCATCGAAATCTCCATGGGTCTGCCCATGGTGGTGTCCTCGCCCCGAATCACCAGCTTGTCGCCTTTCTGGAGGACCTCGGTGACGATCCCTTTGACATAGTTGACCTTGTGCTCTTCCTGAGCAGGCCAGTAGATGTCGTTCTCCCAATAGCCATACATCCGCATATCGATGTAGAAGATGAAGACCCGGGCGTCCGGCACCTGCTGGCGAATCTCAATCGCTTGCTTGGATGAGATGCCACAACACACTTTCGAGCAGAATTCGTTGCCAATCTGACGATCACGCGATCCGACGCACTGGATGAACGCAACCCGCTCCGGAATCTCGCCGTTGGAAGGTCTGACGAAGTTGTTCTCCTTGAGCATCCCCTCGGCATCGGCAAGAGTGATGACATCGGGAAACTCGTAATAACCGTATTGCTGGGTCTCCCGTCCGGGGTCGAAATGGCGAAACCCGGTAGCAACGATCACAGCTCCGGCCACTATCTCCTCCGATTTGTCACCGGATGTGAGCGTCAGGGAGAACTCGGGCGCCGAGCCTCTCATTGCGGTTATCTCAGACGAAGTGCGTAGATCGATGTTGGGATGGTCGACGACGCCCATGACCATCTCCCCGATCGCTTCTTCCGCCGACCTGAAACCATGAGTGAGCGCGGCATAGTTGGCCTGGATGGGCATGCCCCCCGGAGAGTCGCTCTTCTCTACAAGTGTCACCTGAGCACCAAGATCACCGGCGAGCCGGGCCGATTCGAGACCGCCCGGCCCCGCCCCGATGACAACTACCCGGCCATCAACCATCAACGTGCTCCCAGGTCAGATACTCGATTTCGTTGTTCTCCAGCTGCTTGAGGTCCTTCTCGAACTCGATCCAGGCCGTTTCCCAGTCGATGCCCATCTTCTCGAGGAGTGGCTTGTAGTCGGTGGAATGCCAGTGAAGCTGACACACCCGGTATGGATGGGCTCCCATCGCCAGTGCGGCGAACTGCGCGTCCGACAGCACCGGGATTCCCACATTCCTATTGTGGGCCTTGGCGGCGAACTGGCTCTTGTCGAGGGTGGTGACGCAGCCGGTGTCATGGGTGACGGTGACATCGGGATTTGCCTCTTCCTTCATAACCTCGATCTTGCGCTGAGTGGCAAAGGACCGAGAGAAATCCCTTTGCACCAGTATGTGCCGGAACCCGAAACCGCAACAGTCGAAGAATGTCGAGTAATCACCCACCTTGGCTCCCAGCGCCATGATCAGACCGGTGACGGTTGCGGTGCGCTGGCCTCCATATATGTCGGGGTCATATATGGCATCTTCCTTGACCAACTTGTAATAGTGACAAGCCGGGTGAACCGATGCCGTGATGTCGGAGAGGTCGTACACCTGGAGCGCAGCTATCCGCTCCTTCATGGCGTGCACCCATTCCGAGTAGTGGACGATCTCCTCGGGCATCACCAGGGGCTTGCCCAGTTTGTCCATGATCCGGCGGACCTGGTCTCTCAGATCGGCGTGATGAACGATCTCCTCGCGGACTTCCTTGTAGTGGCCGTAGGACGTGCCACAGTGGATGATGGGGAAGTAGCCCGTCTCATATGCGGCGGCGAAGTTGCGCATCGCCACCCCACCCTGCGCCACCGAGTTCGAGGTCGCCGACGCGTAATAGTTCCAGGCAGTACACGACGTCTGGTCTGTCGGATCGAGATAGTCCATGCCCAGTTTGCGATTGAGCCAGAAGATGGCTGTCGAATAGCCCGGGATGTGACCGCACTGGCCGCATGACTTGTGATGCCAGGTCGTCGTTTCGGGGATCTTCTTGGTGCGCCCGTACTTGGTGGTCACCTCGACATAGGGCTCAGGCACCCTCTGGACGATCAACTCGCCGGCGTCCTCGAGATCAAAGAGAGTCTCCCGAATGTCTGTTGTCGGCGGTGGCTCACCATCGAGTTTGAAGGGTGCTCGCTTGATCGATCCCAATGGGATGATCGTTCCTGTTCCCTCTGGTCTTGTCGTTGTCATAACTCGTACCCCGCATCTTCCAGGGCCTCTTCCATGACATCGAGGATGATCATGTGGAGGCCTTCGTCTACTTCTTCGATCATGTCCATCACGTCGCTGTAGTACCAAATGAGGTACAGCTCGATGAGGGTTTCCTGTGAAACTTCCCAGCTAGTCGAGGTGGTGTGCATGGTCTCGGGAGGAACAGCCCTTCTCCAGAGATCGAGGTTCTCGGACACATCGCGCACGTCGGGACCCCAGTCGGGGAAGGCGTCGGGCTGGAGCATGTCCGGGGATACCTGGGTCCCGGTGGTCATGATCTTGTAGACCACCCGCCCATAGCCTTCGAGGGCTTCCCGAGAGGATGCGAGACCGTTCTTCACGGCGACCTCACGCAGAATCGTGATCAGACCACCGGGCGAGTTCTGCCGGGGGCACCGATCGCATGAGAAGCACTGGGAGCACTGCCAGACGTCATCGTTCATCTGCTCGTAGATGAGCTCGACGTCCTCTCTTGCCGCAGCCTGGGCGATCTTGCGTGGGGAGAAGTCGTAAAAACGGGCCGACGGGCAAGCCGCTACACAGATCCCACATTCGTAGCAGCCACGCATGTAATCCGGGAACCGGATGTCAGCCTTCACCTCCTCCCAAAGACGGAGTTTCTCCGAGTAGTCGACATCGGTGTAACTGTCGGGCGCGAGCGTTGCACCCGGCTTCTTGCTGAACGTGATAGGAATGGTGGCGGTGGCCATCAGAAGCTGATTACCGCGTCTGCTTCGGCGGCCATATCGTTGAAGGCGGCGCCTCCAATCATCTCCACCCCGTCGATGAGATCCTCCATCTCGAGATCGACGAGATTGAGTGAAGGCTGGCAAACCATCAAGCGAACGCCTATGTCCTGTGCCTGGCTGATGAACGTGTTGAGGGGGGCACCTCCCTCCTTGACAGTCAATTCACCTGCATCCTCGGTGAGAAGGGTCGGACCGTGCATCGTGAAGTAAATGCTTACTTCCATGTCCATCGCTGCCGCAGCGGTGGCGAGATAGAAGGGGGTGGCAGCCTTGGATATCTCATCGGTGCCATGAGTTTGCACGTAGACAATCCGTGCCTCGTCGTCCAAGGCCACCTCCGGGGTCGTTCTAGTTGTTCGGGGCCGCTAAATGAACAGCGCTACATCGGCTTCCGACGCGAAGTCCAGAAACGCCGTGGCACCGAGACAGGAGGCGCCTTCGACGATGTCTTCCATGTCGACGTTCATCACGCCCAGCGTGGTGGCACAGGCATAGAACTTGACACCGGACTCGACACAGGT
The DNA here is from genome assembly GCA_036446835.1 of Acidimicrobiia bacterium. Taxonomy (GTDB): domain Bacteria; phylum Actinomycetota; class Acidimicrobiia; order Spongiisociales; family ZC4RG35; genus SZUA-217. Next base: position 6,985 of record JAZFTT010000077.1, on the reverse strand, counting down.
GTCATAGAGCTCTTCGAATGTCGGGATGTTCGACGACTTCATCCAGTTCTTCAACATCCAAGTCGCCACGAAGTTCATGCCGGGCAACATTCCGATGATGGTCGGCACCTTGAACTCGAGTCCGTTGATGGGTGGTGGCGAGGCCGCATTGCCGACAGCAGACACCTTGAGTTTCTTCTGCCGCTTCTTGTGGACCAGGTCGAGGCCGTAGAACGTGCAGAACACCCGGACATCCCAGCCGAGGGCGGCGGCTGTCGATCCCATGATCAGGATCGGATAGACCTCATCGAGGCCACCTTTCGAAGCCACCATCGCAAATTTCTTAGGCTCGGGGATTGCTTCGGCACCGGGAGACTCGAGTGTCGAGACGTTGGTGCCCGCTTCTTGTGCTGCTGAAGTCATTTCAGCCTCCTATCGGGTTCTCTTGAACCAGAAGAGGTACTTGCCGTCCTCCTCTGTGTTGTCGACCAATTCGTGACCCGTCTGACGGGACCATGCCTCCATATCGGGGGGAGCGCCGGGATCGGTGGCGATCATGTGGAGGATCTCGCCGACTTCGATCTCCTTGATCGCCTGCGAAGTCTTGATGACGGGAATGGGACAGAGGAGATCTGTGCAGTCGAGCACCTTGTTCGCTTCAATTTGGACAGTCATTCGCCACTCCTTTTCCCTGAGCGCTTTCAGCGTACATGACTGCGTCGCTTCGCGACCCTCAAATCGGGGTACATATTCATATACGCAGATATGCGCATATCGCTTCTGCGAGTATGCGCATATTGGTGCCAGGCGTCAACCATCAACTCAGAATTCTGAGATGCCGATTGTCCCAAATCGGCTGACTGGCTTTCAGATTGGGGCGTTTTCTGGCATATTGGTCATGTGATCTCGGTAAGTCAGGAACTCGACCGTCTTCATGCCAGTATCTGCAAGGGCCTGGCAGACCCCAAGCGGTTGCTGATAATCAACACACTGCGCGAAGGCCCGATGTCGGTCTCGGAGATCTGCGAGGATCTCGGGCTTCCCCAATCGAATGTGTCCCAACACCTCGCCATTCTCCGGGACAAGGGGCTGGTTGTGAGCAAGCGCGACGGCCAATTTGTGTATTACTCGCTTTCATCGCGGAAGATCGTCGAAGCCATGGACCTGCTCAGGGAGGTGATGGCTGAGCAGTTCAGCCTTTCCGCTACCGCTCGGGCAGCCGGCCAGTAACGCCGTCTCGTTGATCCTGGCCCACATCTCCGACCCACTTGCCCTGCGCAAACTGAACGCCGTGGTCGAGGAGACCGGACAGAAGGTTGTGCTATCCGACTCAGCAACTCCGTGGGATGACGTTGACGAGGATCCCGCCGTCGTGGTCGTGGGACTGGGCACACCCGGATGGCTCGACCTCGTTCGAGGCTGCAAGTCACGATGGCCTCTCACCATGATCGTTGGGGTCCTCATTGTGCCCGATCCCCAGGCGTGGGCAGACGCTGAAAACGCCGGCTGCGACCTGGTGACTACCAGGGGCGCCCTCCGAAAGGTCCTTCCCGCCAGACTCTCAGCCTGGGCCAAGTCTCCCGGTGGGAGAAAACTGAGACTGTTCGCCATGGCCGACATCGCCGGTCGGCTCGGTCTTGTCATGAGACTCGACGAGGAGGAAACCGGTCCAGTCGCGGTTTACCACATCGGAAGCGATGTTGTCGCCGTCCAGGATCTATGTCCACACGCTGGCGCCATACTCTCCAACGGCGAGGTGAGCGTGGACGATGGTGTCATCACCTGTCCCGAGCACGGAAGTCAGTTCGACACCCGAACCGGGGAAAGACTTCGGGGTCCGGCCGACCTCGGACTGAGAGCTTTTCCAGTGGTCATCGAGGACGGTCAGGCATATCTGCGGCTCGACTCGGCGTAGGTGAAACGGGTGTCTCCGCGCCTGGCGCTCTCAAACCGCACACGTACCTGCAACAACATTGCTTTGAAACCACCTTTTTCCAATCGAGCGCCCTTGAAGGGAGTCGGTGCGAGTCGGTGGGCGTCGGTGGGCGTCGGTGGGCGTCGGACGACGGGTTGCCGAATACCTTTCGTAGCTGACGAGCATCCAACGATTCGCCCATCGCATGGAGCCAAGAAAATATGTGACCGATTCAACGGTTCATGCGTCGTACACGCTGCCGACCCGAAGAATGGTCTTTGGGTTTACATTGTCGTTTGCGTGCAGAAGTGGGATTCCGGTTCGCGAACGACAATGTCGTACAGGACTGACCGACACCCTCTCGCCACCAGACTCTCAGCGGCCCACCATGTCTATGGCGTCAACCACCGCACCCGGTGACTCGAGATGGGCCTGCCAGGCATCGACTTCTGAAACCGTCATGTCGGGCAGCTCTTGTTTCACCCTCTCCACCGAGTCGAAGGGCACATCGCCATCTCGACTCCATACGTAAGCCACAGGCGCAACGATTTTGGCCAGGTCAGACGGAACCAGAGAGGACGGCTGTGTTCGTAGGGATGATCTGATCGAATCGGTCGACCCGCTTATGGTCGTGGTGATGCCGCGCGCAGCGATCTGATCCTGACGCGGACACCATCCCCCTTCGGCACAGTTCGGCGCCCACATATCCATTGCCAATCTGCCCCCAGTCTCGAAGCTGAAGGTCGCCGCCCGACCTACCCACGCCAGACGTTCGACGAACTCGATCCACCCATCTTCCTCCCAGAAATCGACATCGATGAGCACAACACCGCGGACGAGATCCGGACTGCTGACAGCCACCTCGGCAGCAACCCGCCCCCCGAGACCTACGCCGGCAACGACGACTGGTATGGCGAATCGTTCCTCGATGACGGCGCTCACGACCTGAGCCATGAATGCCACTGTGTGAACGAGCCCTTCGCTCGGTAGACGATCGCTGAGCCCATATCCAGGAAAATCGAGCCGCACTGCTTGGAATCGACCCTCCAATCCCGTAGCCACATCCTCCAGCGTCACGCCACCGGCGACATCCCTTGCATGAAGCAGTATCACCGGAACAACGCCGCCAGGCTCCGTGACGACGTTGATGCGGAGGTTCTCTACCATCGTGAAGTCGACCAACTCGATCTCTCGTGCCGGCATATCCTCGATCAGGTCGATCCGTTGGTTGGTCACCGACGTCCAGACGACGACGCCGACCGCGAGCACCAGCAGTGCCAACATCAGAATTCGGACCAGAACGCGCGATGGGCGATCTCGAGTCGGGGGTTCTTGGAGACCGCTCATTTGATCAACACGATGTGAACATGTTTTGGCCCGTGAACCCCGAGGGTGAGCTGCTGCTCTATGTCGCCTGTTCGACTTGGGCCGGTGACGATCACCAGATTGGCGCTGTCTGTGACTGCCTCCGGGTGTTTGTGGGCCCAATGGGCCAGGGTTCGCTCGATCAGTGTCAGGTCGAGGAGGGCCACATGGACCTCGGGCACGAGGCTAGCCATTCCGGGTCTGCCCGGTCCATGATTGAGCACCACACTGCCACTCTCGGCAAGACCCACTGTGGCCCCGGTGATGCCCAGGTTCAGATCGCGATACTCCATCTGATGCTCGATCCTGGCGTCGACCGGCACCTCACCTTTCACCCTTTCCAGACCTATCGCGGTGAGAGCCGAAGCCACCCCCGAGGCGGGCAGATCCTCCCATGCCATGAACGACCGGCAATGATGTCCCGCGGCGATTCCGGCGACCACCCGGGGAACCCCGTGTCGTCCCACCGCCCCATGAACCACAGCATCCACGTCTTGAGCCCTTTCCCGAAAAAGCGCCTGCAGATCTTCGAACTCCAAATCGGGCAAACGGTCGGGAACGGCTAACCCTTCCGGTAGCTGCGCGGTCATGGCTGACCGACCGACTCTGGCGAGAAAGACATCACGATCCACGGTTGGTCCTCCACCATTCATTGAACGACTCCGAAGGAGGTCGTGGCAAGTCACGATATTGAGTCCAGCCTCTCCCCGGACCCGGGATCCGACGCAGCCAGCCGCGTGACGCCAAAGGTGCGCTCAAACGCGACGCCCACTTCTTGGCCCTCCGCCATTTCTGAGGATCGGTTGTCGTTCGGGCGTACCGGCTCATACCCCGGTTGAGCCAGCCAGGGAGTCTGCCCTCGGACGCGGCCCGCTCCCTCAGATGAAGAAGCATCTTCGGGATCTGGATTCGTATCGGGCACACCTCCTCGCATGCTCCGCACATCGTCGATGCGTAAGGCAGCTCCCACCAGGGGTCCATGCCGTGCAACCCAGGGGTGACAATCGACCCGATTGGCCCTGAATACACGGTTCCATAGGCGTGACCTCCAACCGTCTGAAAGATGGGGCACACATTGAGACAGGCACCGCATCGGATGCAGGCGAGGATCTCCGCGGTGGGGCCACTGAGGATCTCCGAGCGGCCGTTGTCGATGATGACTACGTGTGTCTCCTCGGGACCGTCCGGGTCACCCTCTCTCCTCGGTCCGGTGATGACGTTGGTGTAGACGGAAAGCCTCTGCCCGGTGGCAGACCGGGCTAGAACCTCGAGAACGACGGCAGCGTCCTCCCAGCGTGAGACGATCCTTTCCATGCCCATCAAAGCGATATGGACTCTCGGAGCCGTCGTGATCAGCCGACCGTTGCCCTCGTTGGTGACCAGGACGACCGAGCCCGTCTCGGCGATTGCCATGTTCACCCCGGAGATGCCGGCGTCGGCCCTCAGGAAGATCTCTCGGAGATGGGCTCGGGCAATCTCGTTGAGTTCCGTCGGATCGTCGGTGTACTCCACACCCAGCTTCTCGGTGAACACTGCAGCAACATCCTGGCGTGTCAGGTGAAGCACGGGAGCAATGATGTGACTGGGCGTGTCGCCGGCAAGTTGGACGATGAACTCACCGAGATCGGTCTCCACCACCTCCATACCGAGACCTTCGAGGTGGCTGTTGAGCTCGATCTCCTCAGAGACCATCGACTTGGACTTCACCACGAGACGGGAGCCCGACCGTTGGAGAATTTCGGCCACGACCCGGTTTGCATCGTCGGCATCGGCAGCGAAGTGCACCGTGCCGCCGAGAGCAGTGACCTGGTCGGCGAAATGACCAAGAAGCCGGTCGAGATTGCTCAGAGCATGAAGACGGATCGTCCGCGCCCTGTCCCGCAATTCCTCCATTATGGGAAACTCTTCGGCCACACGGTCTCGTGCCTCGTTGAAGTGCCTTATCCCTTTGACCACGGCAGCCGCTTCTTTGCTGCCGAGAAGCGCGTCAGCCCGAGTTACGAAGCTCACCGGCTGACTCACTTGTCGTCTCCTGCCAATATCTCCGCAATGTGGCGGACCGCCACTTTCGATCCTCTGCGTCGAAGACCGCCCTCCAGGTGCATGAGACATGACACGTCGCCCCCCACGAGAATGTCCGCGCCGGACGCCTCAACCCGGTCGAGTTTCTCATCCATGATCGCCGCGGAGATGGCCGGCATCTCGACCGAGAAGAGACCGCCAAAACCGCAGCACTCCCTGTCACCCTCGAGTTCTACCCGCTCGACGTCCTCCAACAGCCGATCGGCTTGTGCTTCCAATCCGAGACCACGCAGACCATGACACGAGTAGTGGTAGGCGACCGAGCATCCGTCACATGAGGCGGATGGAGCGGCCCCGAGATCATCAACGAGGAACTGAGTGAGTTCGCGGGTCCGGACGGCCACCCGCTGTGCCTGATTGGCTCGATCGGTGCCTTCGAAAAGCTCCACGTAGTGGTGGACAATCATCTGGGAGCACGATCCGGAAGGGATCACGATCGGACCCTCCGTCTCATCGAGGACATCAAGGGTGTGAGCAGCCATCTCACGCGCCTGATCGGTGAGACCGACATTGAACGCCGGCTGTCCGCAGCAGGTTTGACCCTCGGGAAAGTCCACCTGGCAACCGGAATCCTCGAGAACGGCCAGGGTGGCCCGACCCACCTGGGGAGCTAACGCATCGACCAGGCAGGTGACTAGAAGCTGGACTCGCTGCCCTTCCATTGGGCAGCCACGTTACGCCTTGCGCTCGCCCACGGCCGCCAATGCCTCCAAGTACCGCTCCACCATCGCCACATAAGCTTTGGTGCCATCCTTGAAGTCGTCGCTGATGTGTCGATATCGGCCCCGCAACGCGAGGGTGGCGAACTTGGCTCCGTTGAAGTAGTACCTGAGGCCCTCACCCGGAATCGCCATCTTTCCGGGCTCGGCCGGACCATGTTCGGCTGCTTCCTGCGTTGCCGGATCGAGACCCAGAGAGCCGAGCTCCTCGAGCATCAGATCCTCGTCGGGCCGGTCGGCGTAGTCCTTGCCCACGAACCGGGACACGACCTCTCCGTGAGGGGAGATGATCACCACGCCGGGGCGCGATATCTGTCTCGGATCTTTCTCATCGGCAAACCCGAGCGGAGTCACCGCCTGATCCCTTTCGCCATCAGACAGGATCGGGAACGGGAGAGCAAGCTTCTCCATCACGGCAGAGTTCTGACCGGGAGAATCGGCGCTGAGCCCAAACACCCTGGCACCCCTCTCCAGGAACTCACCCTGTCGCTGAGCCATGACAGCCAACTGGCCGTGGCAGTACGTTCAGAAGTCACCCCGGTGAAATGTGATCACGGCCGCCGCGTCGAGATGATCGGACAGCGTCCATGCATTACCGGTGGCGTCTAGAACTGTGAAGTCGATGGCCAACTTGTTTCCTTTCTCGGGGCCGGGTCCCCATTGTTAGCGTGCTCGAGCCCATGTTCATTCCCATTGTCCAAGGATCGTCATGACCGAACGCCCTCCGAGCACATGGCGACCCACAGGAATAGAGCCACAACCCGAGATGGTGAGCTCGTTTGAATAGCTCACGCTGGTTCATCCCGGTTACCGGACTTCGCTTGAGAAGACGGCTTTTCCAGCTGATCATCGGCCTGACCTTCTTCGGAACCGGGATCGGATTGATGCTTCGATCGGGATTGGGGCTTCCCCCATGGGATGTCTT
>JAZFTT010000076.1:0-10953 GCA_036446835.1 Acidimicrobiia bacterium | reverse complement strand
GTCGATTGGGTCAATCGAACGAACAGAGTGTCCCATACCGAGGCTGCTGCTTCTCGCTCTATCTCATCGTCGATCCCGTTGAGCATCGCGAAGCGAGCGAAGCGGTGGGAAGCCAGACTCAGCAGAAGGGCCAGTGCGGTACCGAGGCTGAGGATTCGGATCATCTTGTTGCGGTTTGGGGCGGCCCAGATCGTCCCGGCGATGAGGAGGAGGGCCAGAACAGGAAGCAACCATCCGATGGTGTTGATGCCTTTGGCCACTGCCTGGGCTGCGGCCAGATCCTCGTTCTCATAGAGAACGATTTCGCCAAGGCTGGCATCGAGGTCAGGCAGGTCGAGTCCCGCGGCCGCCACCCGGTCGAGAATCACTGCGCCGACCTCGTCGAGATTGAGGACAACCTTCCCGTCTCCGGTTTCCAATGCTCGGTCGTTGCCGGATAGAACCGCACTGACGCCGTTGTGGGTGACTCGAAGCGTCGCAGTCCACGCCGAAGTCACGGCGTCTGACGTTATGACCTCATTGGCGAGTCTGGCGATCAGGTCCTCTATCGTGTTTGTCAACGGGGCGGCAAGGAAGCTCAACTCATCCGGGAGCACTTCGCTAACGAACACGTTCACCTCAGCCGCCTCGACAACGTCGTTGGCCACACGTATCGAGAGGGCGGTAGCGACCGCGTCATCCTGAGGCAAAGACTGCAAGGTGGCGACAAACCGATCTTCGTCCTGAAGAGTGGTCTTCAGCCACACCGCCTCTACTGCGGCAATCACCACGAAGACGGCGAGGATGCCTAGCGCACCGGCGAGGATTCGGCGCCAAACCGGACCGTTCGTCTGTTGAGCTTCGAGCTGGTCCCGTAACAATTCGTTCTCCGCGCGCAGGACTGCCAACTCTTCTGAGGAGGTCGACTCCAGATTCTCTTCTTCGCCCAAAGCTGCTCCCCCGGACGCTCAAAACGCCCTTGTCAACAAGTTACGACCATAGCTGTCTCCCGATGAATTGCGTCCGCGGACGTGGTGTGTGGGAGGCTCCCGTTTAGAGCGGTGGGCGTGGCCTAACCAAGAATGCCGACGACCACTCCGAATATTGCAGTGAGGGCGGTCATCGCCCCGACCATCGTGATCGTGTAGTTACGAAACTGGTCATGCATGAGTTTGTGCATCTCCCTGACCTCTCCACGGATCTCCGCGGCAAAGGCATCGAACTTATCCTCGAGACCTTCGAACCTATCCTCGAGACGTTCGAATTTCTCCTCGAGACGTTCAACATCTGTCTTGGTGGCTAGCTGGTCTGTGGACTCCATGGGAAGGCTCGTCATCAGAGTGTCTGCATGCTCGGTTCCGAGCAACTGTTCGAGTTCAGCATAGAGCGCATGCCGGGCGGCTTCAGAAGTCACCACTCGATCGTGCCCAATTGGAGCAGCGGATTCAAGAGGTCTGATCTGCTCTTCATCCCGCGTCAGCTGCGTCCAGAACCTCACCGATCAATCCATCTAGCCTCCCTGGACCCATGATTGGGAACGGAGACAGTGAACGCGCGACATGATCGGTTGCGAGAGAAAGATCAATCATCCGACGATAGGCGCAACTCCCCACTCTCCGTTTCCGACGAGGAATTGTCGGCCTTCGTGCCTGTTCTGGGTGCTGGTCTTCCACATCACATTGTCTTGCTTGCCCAGCGTGAAGAGAACGACGGAAGGATCTCCAGCGGGTATGGGCAAGTCTCCGTCCGAACCCGCAGCCAAGCCCGCCGGAAGCAGAACCGCGATCATTCCAGCGACCACCGCCAGAATCCCGATTACCTTCCGATTGACGAGTGGCGCCGTCTTTGACATGAGTGCGTTCCCTTGCCCTTAGCCCTATGCCTCGAACCGAACCTCGCAAACCAGATTCGATAGCGCGCCGTAAACAACTGGAATGACCGAATCGCCAGAAGTCTGACAAAAGGGTGACATCACCCGACACAGCCCCCGCGGGTTTAGTAGGTTCCGGTTCTCAGTCGCTACGGAAGGATTCGTCCATGCAAGTGTCGATGACGATCAACGGACAGGAGGTATCGGCGGACGTTGAGCCCCGGACTCTCCTTGTCTATTTTCTGCGAGAAGACCAACGATTAACAGGGACCCATGTCGGGTGTGAAACCGGCTACTGCGGCGCCTGCACCGTCCACATCGACGGCAAGGCAATCAAGTCATGCACGATGCTGGCGGTTCAGGCCGATGGGGCCAATATCACCACGATCGAAGGCGTTGCCAGCAACGGTGACCTCCATCCCGTCCAAGAAGGCTTCTGGGAGCGGCATGGTCTTCAGTGCGGCTTCTGCACACCGGGAATGATCATGACATCGATGGCTCTACTCGAAGACAACGCCAACCCCTCCGAAGATGAGATACGACACGGCATCGAAGGCAACCTCTGTCGCTGCACCGGGTATCACAACATCGTTAGGGCCGTCGAGTACGCCGGCGCAAAGATGCGTGGCGAAGAGCCGGCCCCGCCGGACTGGGAAGGAGGCGAATAATGGCGACCACTAGTGCTTTAGGCGGTTCGATACGACGCAGAGAGGACCCTGCCCTGATCCGGGGTTTGGGCACCTATGTCGATGACATTTCGCCTGTCGGGACGTCTCACGTGGCGTTTGCACGGAGCCCATATGCACATGCCACTATCAACTCGACCGACACCAGCGCTGCAAAGGCAGCTGACGGCGTCATCGCGGTTTACACCCACGATGATGTAGCTCACCTCGGCGATCTTCTCGCCCAGGTGGTAGTTGCAAAGGGACGTCCCCTGCTGGCCAACGGGAAGGTCAACCATGTCGGCGAGGCAGTCGCCATGGTGGTTGCCGAGACTGTTTATCAGGCGAAGGACGCCGCCGATCTGATCGACGTCGACTACGACCAGCTCGAGGCCGTGATCGATCTCAAGGAATCAGCAGCCGATACCGCCCTGGTTCATGACGACCTGGAATCGAACGTGCTTGTCGCCTGGGAGGCGGGTCCCTTTGGGGACGAAGAAGGGATCGCGGCCACCAAGCAGACGATTGCCGACGCCAAGGCCCGCGACGACACCATCACAGTCTCGGTTGAGGCTGTGAACCAGCGCCTGATGCCGGTAGCGATCGAGCCTCGCTCGGTCCTCGCCGAGTGGAACGACGGCTATCAGCGATTCAGGGTCCATTCGAGCTCGCAGATCCCCCACGCCCTGATGGGAGCAATCAAGACCACCTTTGGACTTGATGCGAATCAGGTTCACGTGACCGCGCCTGAGGTGGGCGGTGGGTTTGGTGTCAAGCTCAACGTGTACAGCGATGAGATCCTGGCCTGTTTCGCAGCGCAACAGCTTCGACGACCGGTCAAGTGGACTGAAACCCGACGCGAGGCGGCCGGCTCATCTACTCACGGACGGGGTTGGGTGGGGACTGCGACTGTTACAGGCACCAAGGACGGTGAGATCCTCGGGTATGAGCTCGACGCAATCGCCGACATGGGGGCCTACGAGCAGAACCTCAGCGCAGCTATCCCATTCCTTGGGTTGTTCGTCGGATCGGGCCAGTACAAGTTCCCGACGCATTGGAAGGCAACGTGTGTGTTTACGCACACGATGACCACCGATGCCTGTCGCGGAGCCGGTCGACCGGAGGCCGCCTACTACCTGGAACGCGTCATCGACGCCTACGCACGGGAGATCGGCGTGGACCCCGTCGACGTTCGCAAGAAGAACTTCCTCGACAAGTTCGACGAAGCTGTCGTGTCACCGATCGGGTTCGCCATCGACACCGGCGACTACGCGACCAACCTCGACAAGCTCGTAGAAGTGGCGAACTACGAGGCCCTGAAGGTCGAGCGTGACCAGGCAAGAGCCGAAGGGCGTCACGTCGGTATTGGAATCGCGACCTATTGCGAGGTCTGTGGCTTCGCACCAACTGCTCTCGCCGAGCTTGGCTTCTCCTGGTCGACATACGGATTGCCGGCCGGTTTCTATGGCACGGGCCTGGTGAGAGTCAACCCGGACGCCTCTGTCACTGTCGTCACCGGTACCGGCCCCAGTGGCCAGGGCCACCAGACGACATGGGCGCAGCTCGTATCCGACAGGCTGGGGATTCCGGTGGAGAAGATCAGGGTCATCCACGGAGACACCGAAGAGTCGCCGATGGGGATCGGCAGCTTCGGCAGCCGGTCTCTGGCGGTTGACGGCACGGCAACCTTCGACGCCGCGGAAAGGGTCGCGACAAAGGCCAAGGACATCGCCGCTCATCTCCTCGAAGCCTCAGCAGAGGACATCGAATTGAGCGCGGAAGGCGCCTCGGTCGTTGGCTCACCCGAAAGCAGTATCGAGTGGGGCGAGATCGCCGCTGCGGCGTATCTGCCTCATCGTCTCGGTGAGAGCGAGATCGAAGGTGGTCTCGAGTCGCACGTGATATTCGACCCGCCCAACGCCACATGGCCTTTCGGGGCTCACCTGGCCATGGTCGAAGTCGATGACGACACCGGAGATGTGAAGATCCTTCGGTATGTAACAGTTGACGACTGTGGCAACCAGATCAATCCGATGATCGTGGCGGGACAAGTGCACGGCGGCGTCACCCATGGCATCGGCCAAGCTCTGTTGGAGGAAGTGATCTACGACGACGACGGCAATATGTTGACCGGATCGTTGTTGGACTACCCGATCCCGACTGCGGGCGACGTACCCTTCTATGAGCTGAACAGCACCGTCACCCCGACGAACGTCAACTCCCTCGGAGCCAAGGGAATCGGTGAGGCCGGCGCCATCGGGTCTGCGCAAACCATCGTCAACGCAGTGGTGGACGCCCTGAGTCCTATGGGAGTCAAACACATCGACATGCCACTCAGACCGAAACGGGTGTGGGCGGCTATGCAGGAAGCGAGGAGCTGATATGTACCCGAGAAAGTTCGATTACGTAGCCCCGTCCTCCTTGGAAGATGCGTTTGGCGCCCTCGGTGATGACTCAAAGGTGATGGCCGGAGGGATGAGTCTCATTCCGCTGATGAAGATGCGGCTGTTCTCCCCAGCCGTGATAGTGGACATCGCCCGCATCCCGGGCCTTGCCACCATCGAGGATGACGGCGATCAGATCTCGATCGGTGCCCTGGTAACCCATGGCGAAACCGCTTCTAATGATGCGGTTGGTGCCAACGCCGCCGCTCTGGCGACTGCGGCTTCCCTCACCGGGGATGTGCAGGTACGTAACCGGGGAACCACATGCGGGGCATTGGCGCATGCCGACGTGGCGGCCGACCAGCCAGCGGGTGCAATCGCCTGCGGTGCGGTGATGATTGCCCAATCCGCGTCGGGCACCCGGGAGATCCCTGCATCTGAGTTCTTCGTCGACGCGTTGACGTCTGCGTTGAACCCCAACGAGATCCTCACATCGATACGAATCCCCAAGGCCGGCGCCGGAGAAGGCTCTGCATATGACAAGCTGGGCCGTCGGGGTGGTCACTCCGACTACGCCGTCGCTGGAGCGGCCGCCTGGGTGAAGAAGTCAAACGGATCGATCGAGGCCGCCCGAGTGGCTCTCACCGGAGTTGGCGTCAAGCCGACGCTGGCGTCTGGCGTCGCTGATGCCCTTGTCGGCACCGACGGCTCAGACGCAGCAGTGGCGGCCGCAGCAGAACACGCCCTGGAGGGGGTGACGGTGCTCGAAGATCTGTACGGATCCGAGGAGTACAAGAGCCATCTCGCCAAGGTCTACGTGGGTCGAGCGATAAGGCAGGCCCTGGCCAGCATCTAGACAAAACGATCAGCGAGAACGTGTAGCCCGCCTATTGCGGGCTACACGTGTTATCAAGGAGCCAATGAGCGCCCGAACATGTGAGCATCTCGACAATGTGACGACCGTTGCCGAACCAGGGTCCACCGGCTGCGAGCAATGTATCGCCATGGGTGACACCTGGGTCCATCTCCGCTCCTGTCTGGATTGCGGATTGGTGGGCTGCTGCGACAACTCCAAGAATCGACACGCACGGGGGCACTGGGAGCAGCACGGCCATCCACTTGTCACCTCGATCGAGCCCGGTGAGACCTGGAGATACTGCTTCGCCGACGATGTGCTCGTGATGTGACCGAAGCACGCCCCGCCATACTCGCTGTCGATGATGAACCTGGGGTTCTGAGCGCGGTACAGCGGGACCTGAGATCCAACTACGCAGCCGACTACCGAATCCTTGGTGCCACCGGAGGCCAGGAGGCGATCGAGACGATCAAGGAGCTTGCCCTCCGCGGTGAGCCACTGGCCTTGATTCTCTCGGATCAGCGCATGCCGGTCGTGTCCGGAGTCGAGGTTCTGCGAGAATCACTGGAGTTGTTCCCGACCACGAAGAAGGCTCTGCTCACGGCCTACGCCGACACCGATGTGGCGATCGACGCCATCAACGACATCGGGCTCGACAACTACATCATGAAGCCCTGGGATCCACCCGACCAGAAGCTCTACCCGGTTCTCGATGATCTGCTCAGCGACTGGCAGGCAGGGTTCCGGCCGACGTTCGACGGAATAAGGATCATCAGTCAGGAGTGGTCAAAACCCGCCTTTGAGCTCAAGGCCTTTCTCGCCATGAATCAGATCCCCTATCGATCACTCACGCTGGAACAAGACCCCGAGGCCGACCGTCTCATGGAGTCGGCAGGCGTCGAACTCGTCGACCTTCCACTGGTACTTCTGACTGACGGCGACCCGATGACCAGCCCGAGCACAAACGAGCTCGCCGAGCGCATCGGTCTGAAAACCCATGCCAGTTCGCCGACCTATGACGTGGCCATCGTGGGCGCCGGCCCCGCCGGATTGGCAGCCGCGGTTTACGGAGCATCGGAGGGCCTCAAGACCGTCCTCATCGAGTCATCGGCGCCAGGGGGTCAGGCAGCGCAGTCGACGCTGATCGAGAACTACCTCGGCTTCCCCAAGGGCATCAGCGGAGCCGACCTCGCTAGACGGGCGTACTCCCAGGCGACGCGTCTGGGCGCCGAAATCCTGGTCCCGGCGGAGGTCGTCAGAGTCGAGCGAAAGGATCCGTTCAAGATCCTCCACATGGCGGACGGATCGACACTCACCACCAAGGCGTTGATAGTGACCAGCGGTGTTGCCTACCGACGTCTCTCCGCCGAGGGTCTCGAGCAATTGTCGGGGGCAGGCGTCTACTACGGCACCTCGAACATCGAAGCCAACTATCACCGCGGCCAGCCTATGTATGTCGTTGGCGGAGGCAACTCCGCGGGTCAGGCGGCGTTATTCCTCACCAGATTCACCGACTCGGTCACCATTGCCATACGACGGACCGACCTCGCTGACACGATGTCCCAATACCTCATCGATAACATCACCGCCAACGATTCCGTTTCCCTCTTGCCGCGGTCACGGGTCCTCGAGGCCAAGGGCAGCGACCATCTCGAGTCCATCGTCTTCCTGGACCTCGAATCCGACGAATCCGCAGAAGTCGATGCGGGTGCCCTGTTCATATTCGTCGGTCAGAAGGCGCACACCGACTGGCTCGACGACGTGGTTCAGCTCGACGATCGCGGTTTCGTCCTCTCGGGATCTGACATCGTCAGCCTCAAAGGCTGGAACGTCGACCGCGAACCGATGCCTCTGGAAACCTCGGTTCCCGGGATCTTCGTGGCAGGCGACGTCCGCCACGGTTCGATCCGACGAGTGGCCGGCGCCACCGGGGAAGGCTCAACCGCTATTCGCTTCGTGCATCAGCACCTCGCGTCTCTGTGACCACCACGGCCGAGATCCTCCGCGGGCTCCCCTACTTCGCCGACCTCAGCGACGAACTGATCGAGAGGGTCTGCGAGCTGTCAGAGCAGATAGAGGTGGAAACCGGACGAGTGATCATCGAGGAGGGCAGCGAATCTGAAGAGATGTATGTGGTTGTTGAGGGCGAACTGGTCGTGACCAAGCTCAGCGGGGGCAAGGAGGTCGAGCTCGCCAGGATCAATCCGGGTGAGGTGGTTGGAGAGATCGCCCTATTGGACGAGGCGCCTCGGACAGCGACCGTCGCCGCATCGGCAAGAACCCTCGCCATCAGAATCCCCGTATCGGCCTTCGAAGCTCTCCTGGGTGACCCCCGTGTGGTCCGACGCATGTTTCGAACCGTCACATCACGTCTCCGGGGCATCGAGGACACTCTCCGCCATGAGGAACGCATGGCTGCCTTGGGGAAAATGGCTGCCCAACTGATGCACGAGCTGAACAATCCGGCGGCAGCAGTTGGACGCAGTGCCCAGGAGTTGTCACGCATCTACGACGACCTCGGCCGCGAGGCTGAGACCCTTGCCCTCTCGCTCGGAGAGGGAGCGGAGTTGGTGGCTCCCGACCCGCCTCCCAAGATGTCCTCCCTGGAAAGAGGCGACGCTGAAGATGTGGTCGCGATGTGGTTATCGGATCACGCAATAGCGGATGCCTGGGAATTGGCACCGGCTTTGGTAGAGGCCGGTTGGACCACAGACTTGCTCGAGAGGGCCACCGAGCAGCTAGACCCAAACCTCGCCACCCATTTCGCCCGATGGCTAGCGCTCAGGGAAATGGCCGAGCAAGTGATAGATGAGGTCGGCATAGGTGCGAGGCGTATCTCCGAGCTGGTCAGAATCGTCAAGGAGTACTCCTATCTAGACCAGGCCCCGATTCAAGAGATCAACCCAACGGCCGGCATCGCCGACACACTGGTCCTTCTCAAACACAAGCTTGGCGATATCGAAGTGGTGACTGACTTCGCTGACGACCTCGCGTCCGTGGAGGCGCCCGGCCGCGACCTGAACCAGGTGTGGACCAATCTCATCGACAACGCGGCCGATGCCATGGATGAGGGAGGCACCCTGGCCATCACTGCGCGAAATAAGCCAGGATCGGTGGTCATCACGGTTGCTGATGACGGTTCGGGAATGCCTGCCGACGTCGCTGAGCGAATCTTTGACCCCTTCTTCACAACGAAAGAGCCTGGAAAGGGAACCGGGCTGGGGCTCCACACGGTGCACACCATCATCCACAAGGTTGGAGGCGAGATCACCGTAGACAGCACACCCGATGGCACGACATTCACCGTGACGCTTCCTGTCGTCGCCGGTTAGCCTCCGATCTCAATGACAATCGATTTAGGCACACCAGACCGGGGG
This sequence comes from Acidimicrobiia bacterium, assembly GCA_036446835.1. GTDB lineage: Bacteria > Actinomycetota > Acidimicrobiia > Spongiisociales > ZC4RG35 > SZUA-217. The sequence continues at coordinate 1,822 of JAZFTT010000076.1, read as the reverse complement.
TGTCTCCTCTTCGCAGACATCACCGGATACACCGATTATCTCGCCGGAACCGAACTGATGCATGCCCAAGATGTGCTCGCCGATCTGTTGGAGACCCTGGTCAACAGCATCGAGCCGACGTTCAAGCTTTCCAAGCTGGAGGGGGACGCCGTCTTCGCCTACGCAACGTCGGCGTCACTCAACCCATCGATGGTCATGGACACCGTCGAGTCTGCATACTTCAGCTTTCGAAAACGACTCCGCGACATCACCCACTCCACCACCTGCGAATGCAACGCCTGCGTGATGATCCCATCTCTCGATCTCAAGTTCTTCGTACACGAAGGTGAGTATGTGGTTCGAAAGATCGCCGGATCCGAGGAGTTGACCGGGCCCGACGTGATCCTGGTTCATCGACTGGCCAAAGGAACCTCAGGAGAGATTATCGGCAAACCGGCGTTTGCCGTCTACACCGAGACAACCCTGAACAAGATGTCGATGGATCCGAGCATCCTTGGATTTGCGCCTCACACCGAGACGTTCTCCGGCATCGGCGAAGTCGAGGTTTTCATCCAGGATCTCTCGGTTCGCTGGGCCTTCGAGCAGGAGCGACACCGTGACTACGTGACCAGCGAACAGGCGATTCTCGAAGTGCAGATTGAGACACCCGCTCCGCCACCAGTTGTCTGGAATCACCTCACGGATCCCTCAAAGCGAATCGTCTGGCAGTCGGCGACCACCAGCCTCGAGTCAGTCACCGGAGGTCGCTCCGGGTCGGGTTCCATAAACCACTGCATGCACGGTCCCGACCTCATCATCGAGCATGTCTCCGATTGGCGTCCTTTTTCCTACATCACATGCCGCTACGACATCGGCGAGGAAATCGAGCAGTGGGCGTGGACCACTCAGTTGGACGAAACCGACGAAGGCACCAGGGTGACCATCAGGCTCTCCGATCCCGGATCTGAGATTTGGGACGTCATTGGCGAGCAAATGATCGCCCAGCTCGACGTGGACAGGGCCCAACTGTCTGAGATGCTCCTGGAAGCGGTACAGACCGCGAACGTCAGCTGATCACGGGCGACGAAACGAAGAAGGGCTCCTGGCGATGAGAACGTCGCAGGCAGAATGTCCCACAAGTCCCTCAGCAACAGTTCCCAACAAAACCATGCGCGTGGCGGATGCGCCGCGGTTGGCAACAACGATCAAATCCGCATTCCGCCGTCTCACCACCTCATCAATTGTCTCGGTCGGTGGCCCATCTGCGATCATGGTTCGCACATTCCCGCTCCAGGGCTGCACGAACTCCGCCATTCGGTCGGACGCCACCTCCAACCTGTACTCGCGGGAGGCTTCGAGCTCTTCACTAAACATCCCGGCATCCGATAACACCAGGTCGAAACGGGAGGGAAGTGAGTAGAGAACGGTGATGTCGGCGTCCGGGAACAAGGTCAGGGAGCGCTCGACAGCCGCACGAGAGGCCTCGGAGAAATCGACGCCGGCAATTATTCGACGGTATGGCACGCGTGGTTGACGTCTCACAATGAGCGTGTCAGATGTGGCCTTACGAGCAACTCGTCGAGCCACCGGTCCGGCGGTGAAAGCATCGATGGTTGACGAGCCGACCACGAGCAGGTCCGCGTTCTTGGCACGAGAAACGAGCTCCCACGACGGTGATCCCTTCGAGACGACGAGGCTTACATCGACGCTGCTCCGCTCCGAACACCAGGCAACGAGCTTCTCGGCCTCCGCTTGTTGATGTTCGCGCATCAGCTTCGCAAGACCCGGATCGATCATTGCTTCGCCCACCGGCTCGATCACATGAACCAGAATGAGACCGACC
>JAZFTT010000075.1:0-3371 GCA_036446835.1 Acidimicrobiia bacterium | reverse complement strand
CGTTGTGGCATCGGGAAGTGTGATGACCGTTCCAGCGGTGACGTAGAGGCCGGCCTCGACCACACAGTTGTCTCCGAGCGAAATCCCGATCCCCGAATTGGCGCCGAGCAAGCAGTTCTCACCGATGCGGATGACCTCGCTACCTCCCCCGGAGAGAGTGCCCATTATCGAGGCACTGCCTCCCACGTCGGTGCCGTGTCCCACCACGACGCCGGAACTGATACGGCCCTCGACCATTGACGTGCCAAGTGTTCCAGCGTTGAAGTTGATGAACCCCTCATGCATGACGGTCGTGCCCTCGCCGAGATAGGCGCCAAGACGGACCCGGTCTGCGTCGGCCACACGGACGCCCGATGGGATGACATAGTCTGTCATCCGCGGGAACTTGTCCACGGCCGACACCGCAGGTCTCCGTCCGCTGGCGATCAGCCTTGCCCGTGTCGCAGTGAAACCTTCGACGTCACATGGCCCCTCGCTGGTCCAAACCACGTTGTGGAGGGCGCCAAAGATCCCGTCGACACTGATCTCGTGTGGCTTGAAAACACGATGGGAAAGGAGATGAAGACGCAGGTACGCGTCAGCCGGTCCCATCGGTGAGGTGGAGAGGTCGTCGATGACCGTCTCAACGATGCGACGTTCGACCTTTCGGTCATGATCTGATCCCTCGAGACCTGCAACCGCGCCATGTTCGTCCGACAGCGGGTCGGGGTACCAGACGTCCAGGATCTTCTCGCCCGAGTAAGTGGCGATACCTACGGCTCTGGCTGTGTCTGTCACGAAAGTGAGAGGGTAGCGCTCGGCTGTTACCTTGCCCTGGATGCCAAACCTCACCGAGACCCTGGCCTGGCTGGTCGACATACCGTCGGAGACCGGCAGAGAAGCTACCATCCGAAACGCCATAGCCGACCGCCTCGCGGGTCATTCCCAGACCCGAGTCGAAGACTCGCTGGTCGTGGGTGACCCAGCTAGCGGAAAGGTCGTTCTGGCGGGCCACACCGACACGGTGCCGTCTCAGGGAAACATCGGAGCACGGATCGAGGGTGACCGGCTCTATGGACTCGGTGCGACCGATATGAAATCAGGGTTGGCGGTCATGATCCGCCTTCTCGAAGATCTCGGAACGGCGAACTTCGTAGGCGTTTTCTATGCGGGCGAGGAGGGCCCGATCAAAGGAAACCAGCTTGGGGCTGTGCTTGATGCGATCCCTGCGCTCGAGGAGGCCGAGGCGGGGATCGTGATGGAGCCAACCAATCTGGAGTTGCACGCCGGTTGTCAGGGGTCTGTCAACGCCACCGTCTGGTTCGAGGGTGAGGCGGCACACTCTGCCCGCCCCTGGCTTGGAACCAACGCCGTCACCATGGCGGGGGAGTTCCTGACGATGATGGGCGGGCTTCGGCCGGAGATCCACCCCATCGAGGGTCTCGAGTTCAAGGAGGTGATCTCGGTGACGAAGGCTTCCGGGGGAGTGGCGAACAACATCATCCCATCGCGATTCGAGCTGAACGTCAACTACCGATTCTCGCCAGACCGTTCTCTCAAAGAGGCTGTGAGCCGGCTCGAGAAAATATGTGGTGCGGCCGACGGCTTTGAGGTGTCTGACTCGGCGCCTGCTGCTTATCCCGAGATGAACCATCCACTGTTCGATGACCTTGCCACGGTGGCAAACGCATCGATCTCGCACAAGCAGGGCTGGACCGATGTAGCTCAACTGGCACAAAGGGGGCTTCCCGCGGTGAATTTCGGACCGGGTGAGACGGCCCTGGCACACAAACCCGGGGAGTCGGTTCGCCTCAGTGACCTCGACTGGGCCTACGAGGCGCTGTCGTCCGTGCTCCGCTGACCACCGAGCCCCAGCCATAGGAGCCAGACGATGAGGGCGGCCCAGATCAACCCGGGTCGGAGTAGGACGATCAAGAGACCGGCGCCAACCACCACTGTCATGATGGTTGACGGTTTCTTCACCACCGGTAGAACAAGACTGACGGCGAGGAGAATCGCGCCAACCCGGATCAGCACACCGGCCGTTGGAGAGTTGAGGTCATTGGCCCCCGTGAAAGCGATCAGCATCCCCGCGACCGCCGCGATCAGTCCGATCACACCAAGAGTGAGGGCAGTGCCACGGAGGGGACTGGGGCTTGTCACGCTTACAATTCTATGGCCATGCCGATCGACATTGATATTGCCCATGTGGCGCGTCTTGCGCGTCTTGATCTGACTGCCTCCGAACTAGAGGGCTACAAGGCCCAACTCGGCGTGATCCTCGACCACGCGGCTCGAGTGCAATCGCTGGAGGGTGATCCCCAGGAAGAGTCCTTCCACCCGCTTGGTTTCGTCAACGCATTCCGTCAAGACGAGCTCAGACCATCGCTCGATCGAGACGAGGTTCTCTCTCAGGCTCCTGAAACGGAGGACGGCTACTTCGTCGTGCCGCCGGCCATGGAGACAGAATGATGCTCCACGAGATCACCATTGCAGAGGCCGGGAAGCGGTTGCGCGCAGGTGAGGTGTCCTCCTCCGATCTTCTCGAGGCTGCGCTGGAGAGAGCCTCGCGTACCGAGGCGCAGCTTCACGCCTACTTGACCATCGACAGGGAAGGGGCAAGAGCGGCGGCCCTCGACGCCGACGCTGATCTCGAGGATGGAATCGATCACGGACCGCTGCATGGTGTTCCGGTGGCGCTCAAGGACAACATGTGTACCAGGGGCGTGGAAACGACGGCTTCGTCCCAGATCCTGGCGGGCTACATCCCTCCATATGACGCCACCGTCACCCGGAAGCTGAGGGAAGCCGGTGCAGTCATAGTCGGCAAGACCAACCTCGATGAGTTCGCGATGGGCTCGTCGACGGAGAACTCGGCCTACGGGACCTCGTACAACCCCTGGGACATCAGTCGTGTGCCTGGAGGGTCGTCCGGGGGGTCTGCAGCAGCGGTGGCTGTCGGGTCTGCTTTTGGCGCCCTCGGATCCGACACAGGAGGATCGATACGTCAGCCCGCATCGCTCACGGGTGTCGTCGGGCTGAAGCCGACGTACGGGACGGTGAGTCGGTATGGGCTGATCGCCTTCGCGTCGTCACTCGACCAGATAGGCCCGCTTTCGAGAAGTGTCGAGGACGCGGCGATCATGCTCGAGGCCATCTGGGGTCATGACCCGCTGGACGCAACGTCGTATCAAGGAGAGTATCCGAGCCCTTCGGCAGCCCTGAGCAATGGCGTGTCGGGCCTCAAGGTTGGAGTGGTCAAGGAATTGGCCGGCGAAGGATACGAGCCGGCGGTCGAATCCGCTGTCTCGGCAATGGTCGACGAGCTGTCCGACGCCGGCGCCACCGTGGTGGAGGTTTCGCTGCCCACCTTCGACATCGCCCTCTCCGCG
>JAZFTT010000074.1:0-8360 GCA_036446835.1 Acidimicrobiia bacterium | reverse complement strand
TCTCGTCGTACTCGATGACGACGACGTCCTGACCTTCGGCCGAGAGCCGTTCCGCTAGATAGGAGCCGACGGCCCCGGCACCCACGATGATTATTCGCATTTCCGCCGCATTCTGTTCAGCTCAGAATGTCCAGGCTAACTAGTGGCGAGTCGAATGTGACGCCACAACCCCCCGTACAATGGGTGCTCGATCCCAGGAGACAGATGGAATTCGACAGTCCAAGAGCGGTAACCGAGGCGTTGACTGCCACCGATTACCTGCCCGACGAGCGCATCGCCCAGGTGGTGTTCCTCGCCGACAGGCTCGACAAGCCCGTGCTGGTGGAGGGCCCGGCGGGAGTGGGCAAGACGGAGCTTGCCAAGGCCGTGGCCGCGATCACCGACCGATCGCTGATTCGGCTCCAGTGTTACGAGGGTCTCGACGAGGCGAAAGCCCTGTACGAGTGGAACTACAAGAAGCAACTGCTGAGAATCCAATCCGAGGTTGACCATGACTGGGATTCGATCAGCCACGACATCTTCTCCGAGGAGTTCCTTCTAACCCGGCCCCTTCTCGAGGCGATCCGCTCGCCCGAGCCCGTGGTGTTGCTGATCGACGAGATCGACAGGGTCGAGGTCGAGACCGAAGCGCTGTTACTCGAGATTCTCTCTGATTTCCAGGTGTCGATTCCCGAACTTGGGACAATGTACGCAACCACGCAGCCGATGGTGTTTCTCACTTCGAACAACACTCGAGAGCTGAGCGAGGCACTGAAACGCCGGTGCCTCTTCCTTCACATCGACTACCCGGATGCCGAGCGGGAGAAGGAGATACTCACTGCAAGGGTGCCCGGATTGTCCGATCATCTCGCCAATCAGGTAGCCAAAGTCGCCAGATCGATTCGTGGGCTCGACCTGAAGAAGGCCCCCTCGGTGTCAGAGACCATCGACTGGGCGAGGACTCTTCTGGCACTGTCCATTGAAGATGTGGATGAAGACGTGCTCGGTGACACGCTCCACGTGTTGCTGAAATATCAGACCGACATAGAGAAAGCGGCCAAAGAGCTCACATCAGGCAAACAGGACCAAGTGCCCCCGTGATCAGTGTCATCACCGGCTTTGTTGACGAGTTGCGCGAGGCCGGTGTTCCCGTTTCGATGGTCGAAGCGATCGACGGAATGAGGGCAGTCGAGACCATCGACCTCGGAGACAAGATCGCCCTTCGGGAGACTCTGCGTGCCACGCTCATCAAGAACATCCGACATGAGCGGGCATTCGACACCGCATTCGACGTCTACTTCTCGAATTTGCCGGGTCGTGCCGAATCGGATGGTCCGGCGAATGCCGACGGTGTGACGCCTCCCGCGCCGGGGAACGAACCATTCGATCCTGAGATCGAGTTCGACCTCGACGGGCTCATCGAGGCACTTTTGGAGGCTCTGGCCGGCATGGAAGGGGAGTCGTTGCGACGGGGGGCACGTCAGGCCGTCCAGCAGCTTGCCGGTATGGAGCCAGGCCGACCTGTCGGAGGAACCTATTACCTCTACCGGACTCTGCGACGCCTCGATCTCGCACAACTCGAGGCCGACCTGATCGAGGCCCTGACGTCAGAAGAGGACCTCTCGGAGTTCGAGAGACGTCTTCTCAAGGAGGACGTGGAGGCGAGGCTGGAGAAGCTGCGTGAGGAGATACGGGAGGAGATCAGGCGTCGTCTGGTCGCCGACCGTGGTCGAGAGGCTGTGGCTCGTACGCTGAGGCGTCCCCTGGTCGAAGATGTCGACTTGATGCACGCCACCACCAGCGAGCTGGCGGATATGGAGGCAGCTATCGGACCGCTGACCAGAAAATTGGCCTCGCGACTGGCCCGACGTCGCAGGAAGCGCAGCGGACGTCTCGACTTCCGTCGCACAGTCAGAAGATCCCTGGCCACCGGTGGAGTTCCGGCGGACCCACAGTTTCGGCATCCCCGGCCCCACCGCCCCGAGGTGTGGCTGCTCTGCGACATCTCGGGCTCGATGGCTACCTTCTCCCGATTCACCCTCCAGTTCACACATGCGATGTCGACCCAGTTCTCCAAACTCCGATCTTTCGCCTTTGTCGACACGGTTGACGAGGTGACAGAGTTCTTTGGACCGGGCATCGATTTCGGCTCCGCCGTCAGTCGTATCACCAAAGAAGCCGAGGTGGTCTGGCTCGACGGCCATTCCGACTACGGAAACTCCCTGGAGACCTTTTACAGCCGATATGGCGGCCAATTGACGTCGAGAACCACCGTGCTCATCTCTGGTGACGCCCGCAACAACTATCGACCCCCTCGCGAGGGCGTTCTGGGGGACATCGCCAAGGCTGCCAGGGCCGTCCTCTGGCTCAACCCCGAGCCACGGTCTTACTGGGACACAGGCGATTCGGCCATGTCTCACTACGCGAAACACTGCACATCGGTCCATGAGGTGAGAACCCTGCGTCAACTCGAGGAGTTCATCGAGAACCTCACCTTGCCTTCGACCAAGACTTCTCAGAATGTCTAAACCTGGCTGACTGACCTGCCGATGATCCTCCCGTAAGCCCCCAAGGCGGGCTCAATACCGAGGTGAAATCAAAATGGGCTCACGTATTCTCGTTGTGGAGGACTCGGCCGTGATCAGACGGTTGATCGAGGTCTGTCTCCGTGCAGCCGATTTAGAGATCGTTACCCGTGATGACGGCAAGACCGGTCTTCTGGCTGTTGGCTCGGAGTCTCCTGATCTTGTGGTTCTCGATATCGGACTTCCGGGCATGGACGGCTGGGAGGTTCTCGACCGTATTCGCAACGATGACCTCACCAAGGCAATCCCGGTTGTCGTCTTGACGGCACACGCCGAGGAGGAGTCACGTCGGAGGGCAAACGAAGGTGGAGCCGATGCTTTCGTTACCAAGCCATTCCAGCCAAACGACTTCAGATCCACTGTTCTCTCGCTCCTCGAGTGAGTTAGTTCGCATCACCTCCGTCGGTAGCCTCCGCCAGAGGAGTCGCATAGCCTCCACGAATGGCCTCGACGTCGAAGAATCGAATCCCAACCGTCCGGGTAGGCGTGCTCGGTGTCATCACAATCACGGTCTACGGGTCCTGGTACTACGCCTTCGGGGTGCTTCTCGATCCGATCATCGTCGACACCGGATGGAGCGAAGTTGTCCTGACCACGTCGTTCGCCGTGGCTTCGATGGTCGCCGGCTTCGGTTCGCTGGGAGGTGGCTGGCTTTTGGATCGCAGCGGAAGCCGTGTTGTGTTCGCCGGCGCTGCCGTGGCCGGACTCCTCGCATTTCAGGTGGCCTCCTCGACCGAGTCGGTGGCCACGTTTGCCGTGATGGCTGCGATTGGGGGAGGGGCGTTTGGGGCTCTGGGCTTCTATCACATCACCCAGACCGCCGCAGTTCGAATGAGTCCCGCGGCGGCGACGAAGGCAATTGCCGTGCTGACGATCTGGGGAGCCTTCGCCAGCGCCATATACATGCCTGTCTCTGCATGGTTGGTCCAGTCGGTCGGCTGGCGGTCTACTCTGCGAATCACGACCCTGTCGGCTGTTGTTGCTCTGACGGTCGGGGCGATTGTTGTTGACACACGGGTTCGAGGAACGCCAGGAGGCGGCCATATCTGGACCGAGCTGCTTGCATCGCTGCGAGTGTCCGAGACCAGACGGTTTGTGATTGCCCAGGGTCTGGTGGGCATGGGTGTGGCGACGATCCTGGTCTATCAAGTGCCCGCGATGACCGCGGCGGGGCTCACGCTCACTGCCGCTTCGTTCTGGGCCGGGTTCCGGGGGTTTGCGCAGTTGGGCGGTCGGCTTCCGTTGATGCCCATAGTCTCGAAGTTGGGCACCGCAGGATCGTTGCGGCTTGCGTTTGGGGCTATCGGTCTTGGGGCTCTTCTGCTGGCATTTGCCGGTAACCCGGTCCTTGCTGCGTCCTACGCCCTCCTCGCGGGTTTCGGAATCGGAGCGTCTTCGCCGCTCAACGGAATGCACGCAAGGGACGTATTCGGGGAGACCAGCCTTGGCACGGCCATGGGACTTCTCAGCGTTGTATTTCTCGTGTTCGGATCGCTTGGTCTTGCGACCGCGGGTTGGATTGCCACCGCGACCGGATCGAGGTCCCTGCCTGTGGCTCTGGCGGCCGTGGTGACCTTCGCGGCAATATTCTTCATTCGCCCGGTGTCGGCCCCGACAAACGTTAGGCCGCTTCGTCCTCGCCAATAATCTCAGCAAGACGCTCGATGAGGTCGACGACCCGGTTCGAATAGCCCCACTCGTTGTCATACCAGGACATGACTTTCACCAGATTCCCTCCCAGCACATGAGTGCCGCTGGCGTCGAATATCGATGAGTGAGGGTTGCCGATGACGTCGGTGGAGACGATGGGCTCCTCGGTGTACTCGAGAATCCCGGCCATCTCTCCTTCGGCGGCGGCCTTGACTGCTGCGTTGACCTCCTCGACGGTGACAACGGTGTCGAGCTCCACGACCAGATCGACTGTTGATCCGTCCGGCACCGGCACTCGCATTGCCATTCCGTCGAGTCTTCCGTCGAGATTCGGCAGGACCTGCCCGACCGCCTTGGCGGCGCCAGTGGTGGTGGGGATGATGTTCTCGGTGGCGGCCCGGCTCCGACGCAGATCGGCGTGGGGGACGTCGGCGAGTCGCTGATCGTTGGTGTATGCGTGAACCGTGGTCATCACACCTTTTCGTATCCCGAAGGCATCATCGAGGACCTTTGCCAGCGGAGCGAGACAATTGGTCGTGCAGGACGCATTGGAAACGATCAGATCGTCGGCGTCGAGGTTCTCGTCGTTGACGCCGAGGACGATGGTCTCGTCGATTTCGTCCTTGGCGGGCACAGTGAGCACGACACGTTTGGCTCCTGCGTCGAGGTGACGTTGGAGTGACGCACGGTCTCGAAAGACGCCGGTGGCCTCGACAACGACGTCGACATCCAGCTCGGCCCATGGAAGCTTTGTCGGATCGCGTTCCATGAGCATCTTGACTTCGTGGTCGCCTACTCGCATGAGACCGTCCTCTATCGAGACCGTCTGGTCGAACCGACCCATCACCGAGTCATACTCGAGCAGGTAGCCAAGGATGTCGTCGTCGGAGAGGTCATTGATGGCCACGACTTCTATGTCGGACCCCGGCCGGGAGGCAATGATGCGAAACACCGTTCTGCCGATGCGGCCGAAGCCATTGATGGCAACCCTGGTCACTTCGACCCTCCGTTCCTTACGATTGCTTCCGCGACCTCGACGGCCCGGTGTGAATACGCCCACCCGTTGTTGAACCATGTGATCGTCTTCACCAGGTTGTCGCCGGTGACGAATGTGGCGAGGCTGTCGAATATCCCGGAGTGGGGGTCGAGTCTGACATCAGATGAGACGATCGGGTCATTCACGTATTCGATCACCCCCGCATATTTCTCATCGATTGCGCTACGAATCGCATCGTTGACTGCGGCGGCGTCGGTGCTCTGCTCGGTCTCGGCAACCATGTCGACAATCGAACCGTCGATCACCGGGACGTTGAGGGCCACGACAGACAGCTTGCCTTTCAGTTCGGGGAGAACCTGGGTGAGGATCTCCGCGGAGTTGGTCTCCGAGGGAATGATGTTCTCTCCGGCGGCCCGACTCGCTCGAAATGAGTCGGTGGGTACGTCGGCGAGACGACCCGAGTTGGACATCGCCTTGACAGTTGTCATATAGGCCCGTTTCAGACCGAAGGCTTCGTCGAGACTTCGGAGAATGGGCGCAATTGCATTGGAGGTGTTCGACCCAAGTGCGATGACATCGGGGCTGGCGTCGAGGATCTCGTCGTTGATGCCCCTCAGTAGCAGAGGTATCTCGCCGGAGGTTTCGGGGCTCGATGTCAGGACCACCTTGCGGGCACCACTGTCGAGATGTCCCTGGAGTGAGGCGAGGCTGCGGTAGCGACTTGTTGTGTCGAGCACGATATCGACTTCGAGACTCGCCCAACTGGTGTCGGAAGGCTGACGAGCGTCCGTGAACGCAACCTGCTTGGTCGCGTAGTCGAGGACACCGTCGGCATAGAAGACCTCGATAGGAAAACGACCGTAGATCGAGTCGTATTTGAGAAGGTAGGTGAGGGCCGACGGATCAGCGATGTCGCTTATGGCCACTACGTCGAGATCATCACGATCGTGAAGAAGTCTGAAGACGTTGCGACCGATCCGGCCGAACCCCATCAAGCCAAGTCGTGTTGCTGTCATCGTTGTCCCTTCTGATGTCGGAAGGTAGCGACCACACCCCTAGCTTCTAAAAGCGCCAGGCGATATGTTGACGACGGGGGAGAGATGTTGATCGCCTTTGCCATCGCAACCGTTTGTCTGACCGCTCCGGTGGCCGGTCCTATTGTCGCCGGGTATTCCCCAAATGGACAGTACGGAGGACATTGGGGTGTGGATTTCGGTGCCGAGGTTGGCGATGCAGTACGTGCACCGGTCTCGGGGATGGTGACCTTCGCCGGTTCGGTGGCAGGGATGAAATCGGTGACGATTCAGCCCGTGTCTGACTTCAAGGTTTCGGTGTCCTACCTGTTGGAGCTCCGGGTTTCGGAAGGTGCGAGGATCGACCGAGGTCGGGTTCTGGGGACGGCGGGGGTTGAAGACGGGGTACCCGGGGTGCATCTATCCACCCGGATCAATGGCCGATACACCGACCCGGAGCCTCAACTCCGATGTCGCAGTACCGAGATTACCCGGGCACTTCGGTTGGTCACTCCTCCACAGCCCTATCCTCGTTCTCGTGCGAACAGGAATTTTGGGCGGAACGTTCGATCCGATCCACATCGCCCATCTACACGCAGGGGAGACAGCGCTTCATCAGGCAGATCTCGACCGGGTGCTGTTCATTCCGGCCGGCGACCCATGGCAAAAGCTCGCTCGAAGGATCAGCGCCACCGAGCATCGGCTGGAGATGGTCCGTCTCGCCACGGCGGGTGTTGACGGGTTCTGGGTCGACGACAGGGAGGCAACCCGCGACGGTCTGACCTATACGGTCGACACGTTGGCCACGTTTCCCGATGACGAGGAGCTCTTCCTGATCCTGGGTGCAGACGCTGCGTTGCGCGTCCCCACATGGGAGAGGCATCGAGAGGTTCTCGACCGAGCCACTGTTCTGGTTGTTCCCCGCCCCGGAACCGACTCAACCAGCGTCGCCGTCGTTCTCCCCGACTCCGTCTTTCTGGACATGGCGGTGCTGGAGGTGAGTGGCACCGAGATTCGGGCGATGGCCCGCAACGGCAGCCCATTCCGTTTTCTCGTCACCGATGAGATCTACAGGTACATAGGGGAGAACAACCTCTACGCAGAGGCGGTTGGAGCGGATAGTGTGGAGGATCCCACCGACATGGAGGAACCGTCGTAGAGCAGAGTGTCGAAATGGCCCGGATGGCAGCCGATGCCATCTTCGAGAGAAAAGGGGCCGACATTGTCCTGCTCGACGTTGAGGGGTTGTTCATCCTCTCGGACATCTTCGTCATAGCGACCGGCACTTCACGTCCTCACGTGCAGGCTCTATCGGAGTACGTCGAAGAGAAGCTCAAAGAAAATGGGATCGCTCCCTTGCGAGTGGAGGGCCACAGCCAGGGTGAGTGGGTCCTCGTCGACTATGGCGACATAATCGTTCATCTCTTCCAAGGGGCGTCCAGAGAGTTCTACTCGCTGGAGCGTCTCTGGGGGGACGCCGCGCGAATCCAGTGGGAAGAGCCTGCGGTCAGTGACAGCTAGCGGTTTCAAGTTCGCGATGAAGCAATGGTGGTTTCACCTGCGGCCACCCTCGGAAGTAAAATGGCGTTTCCCAATTATGGGGCTGTAGCTCACCCAGGCCGACCTCGACAAGGCTGCCCATTTCCTCAACGGACGACCTCGACAGACCCTCCGCGGGATGACATCATCAGAAAAACTCGCCGAAGTGTTGCAATGACCCCTTGAGCCGGCAGCCGTTATGTGCGGAAGATCGATACCATGAGGTTCACGTCGTGACGCTTCCGGCGACGTTAAACACGGAGGCAAACAACTCGGATAGGAATCTTTGGGCCTCGCCGCCTCTCAGACGCAAAGAGGAGGGCAGGTCCATTTCCTATTCCTGCAGGCGGTTGAGATCCCTTCGAGCCAATCGGCTACTCGGCTCGGTCATCGGTTTCCTCATTCCGCTCACTGGCGCGTCGATCATGTTGATCGACCCGCCTACGTTCGGCTTTCTCGGCTGCCTCTTTGCGTTCTCGCTCGTGGCGCTCGTGATTCTCCTTACGCTCGCGCTCGTAACGCTCCGCTCTCTCCTGGTCAGTCTCCACAATGCTCCTCTGCTTCAAACATCGAGGCGGCTTGGCTGGCGAGCAACCG
>JAZFTT010000073.1:0-3653 GCA_036446835.1 Acidimicrobiia bacterium | reverse complement strand
CATGAGCTCCACTTGGTCTGAGTATCCAAGAGTCGGGAAGTGGCTGCGGGCGACGAACTCCACCGGAACACCGGCAGCTTGGCGGAGATCGAGTAGCGATGAGACGATCTGGTCTGGTGATCCAACGATCGTCGCCCGCCCAAAGAGTTGGTCTCGGTTCTCCTCTGTGAATTCTGGAGCCGTAGGGGGCGGACCCGGCCGAGTGGCCGACGCCTCCATGTCAGAGTACTTCCACATCAATTGCCATAGGTGTTGTGTATACCGTTCCAATGCTTCGGCCTCGGAGTTGGCTGGGAGCATCACCGAATAGTGGACTATTCGTAGTTCGGACGGGTCGCGGCCCACTCGGTCACACTCATCACGAATCCAATCCAACTGCTGGATGAACTGGTCCCTGGGGACGTTGGCGAAGATCCCATCGGCCAAACGAGCGGCCCGCCGAATCGCCGCCTCGGCCCCACCACCGATCAAGATCTGAATGGGTTTAGAAGGAACCGGACGTACCGCCAGTTCTGGCAGGTCGTAGATCTTCCCCTGATGGCGAAAGGGCTCTCCTGACCACGCTTTGGGAAGGATGGACAGGATCTCCTCCATGGCCGCGCCCCGAGTTCTCGGATCTGCCCCGAGTCCGGCGAATTCTGTTTCACTCCATCCGAGTCCCAGACCCAGAGTGAAACGGCCGCCGCTCAACAGGCTTACCGTGGCTGCGTCTTCGGCAAGCCGCAGAGGATGATGCAGCGGAGCGAGGATCACACCGGTTCCTATTTCGATCTCGGAGGTGGCAGCAGCTATCGCACCACTGACCACCGCGAGCGAGGGCATGTAACCGTCGTCCACGAAGTGGTGCTCTGTCGTCCAGACCGAACTAAGGCCAAGTCGTTCGGCCTCCACTGCCAACTCGACAGTCTCTTCATATGCACGAGACCAATCAGTCTCCCCCGGTCGTAACTGGGCGCCAAGTAGTCCAATTCCGAGGCTCATCACTTCTCCTTTCGACAAATCGAATAGATCGCGGGCCGACTAAACAAGGATGCCAATCGATTTGAGCGTTGATTGTCGTATGGTCAGGCTTCAGTCGTGGAGCGTAATTCGAGGATCAAACTGAGAGGCTCGATAGCAGCCCTGTTCGTGGTGGTTCTTTCCGCTTGTACGGTTTCGACCGTACCCAGCACAACCACTCTTCCAAAGCCAGGTTCTTCGACATCGGCGGGAACCACCGCTGCGACCCTGGACCCGGCGCTGGACGAGGCACTGCCCATCGATCCAGACGTGCGGATCGGAACCCTCGACAATGGTCTGACTTATTACATCCGGTTCAACGATTCTCCCGGCGAGAGGGTCGAGCTGAAACTTCTGGTCAATGTCGGCTCTCTACAGGAGGATGAGGATCAGGCCGGCTCCGCCCACTTCCTCGAGCACATGATGTTCAACGGGACGGAGAGGTTCCCCCGAAACGAACTGATCGCGGTCCTGGAGTCGTTTGGCCCCCGGTTCGGACCCGATATCAACGCCCACACCTCGTTCGACGAGACGGTCTATGAGCTCTCGTTGTCAGCCGACGACGAGTTGATCGCTCTCGGAATCGACGTACTGCGGGAATGGGCTGGTGAGGCAACGCTCACTGAGACAGATGTTGTCGAAGAGAGAGGAATAGTCGTCGACGAGTGGAGGCTGAGGGCGCAGGGATACGGCGGTCGCATCGGAGAGGCATTTCAACAACTGGTGCTCCCGGGCACGGTCTATGAGGGAAAGCTGCCGATCGGAACCGCCGAGTCGATTGAAGGAACCACTCCAGAGCAGCTTCGCCGCTTCTACGACGACTGGTATCGACCCGATTTGATGGCAGTGGTGGCCGTTGGCGACTTCGACGTTGACCAGATGGAGGATCGTATCCGGTCTTCTTTTGCCGACCTCGAGGCCCCGGGCAACCCGCGACCCTTCGTTCCGGGGACCTATGAGCCTCCACCGGAAACCCGAGCCTCGGGCTTGGCAGACCGGGAGGCAGCCAGTGCCTCGGTGACGGTCCTCTGGCCAAGCGAATCCTCGAGGTTGGAGACCGTGGGTCAATATCAATCTTCGGTGGCGTTATCCATGGCCTTGAGCATCCTGGCAAACCGACTCAACGACGATGCCCTGAAAGGAGACGCTCCCCTGCTGGGGTCGTCTGCGGTGGAGTTGAATTACGGGCGAGCGATCCTGCTGGAGGGAATCGACGCCCAAGCGAGACCGCCAGATCTCGAAGAGGCTCTCAGGCTTATCTTGGTGGAGGTCGAGCGGCTCGACGAGTTTGGTTTCACTGACGCCGAGTTCGATCGAGCGGTGACTCGATTCGCCGCAGCATCGGGACAGTTACATGAGCAGCAGGAGTCGAGACAGGATGCAGCCTATGCCGACCAGATAGTGGCGTATCACCTGGCCGGCGGTCACCTGATGAGCCCCGAGCAGAGGTTTCGTGTCGAGTCCGGAGTACTCGATCTTCTGACCAAAGCGGATCTCGAAGAAGCGCTGAGTTCGACCGCAGACACTCCACCGGTCATTCTGGCGGTGGGTCCCGATGACCCCGATTCGGTTATTCCCAACTCAGAGCGCATTCTCGGGATCATCGACGAGGTTGCATCAGCAGAGATCGTGGCCAGGGAGGACTCCGACTCTGACGTCGAGGTTCTCATGGCGGCTCCGGATGCCGCTCCTCTGATCTCCCGCGAGGTGGACGACACCTTCGGCTACACGACACTGAGGTTCGAGAACGGTGCGACGGTCTTTCTCTGGCAAAGCGAGATTGCTGAGGAGACGGTGTTCATGTCAGCCGAGAGCTTCGGAGGAACTTCCCAAATCGAGGTAGAGGATCTCCCCGAGGTCTTCTTGATCACAGGCATCATTGCCAGGAGCGGTGTCGGACCGGCCGATGTGCCAACACTGCAACGGCTGTTGGCCGACAGGATCGTAGATGTGTTCCCATGGATTTCAGAGACCCGGGAAGGGCTCACCGGAAGTGCGGGAGTCGGCGATGTTGAGGTCCTCTTCCAACTGACTCATCTGTATATGACGGCACCTCGCGTCGATGCAGTTGCCGTCATGGCGGTGCTCGATGAGATGGCCACTCTGAATGCATCGCGAGATGATCTGCCCGACATCGTTTTTCGGGAGGCTCTCGATCGGGGTTACTACGGCGACGATCCCCGATACTTCGTGATACCGACCACCGACCAGCTAGCCGACTTCGACGTCGCCATTGCCGAGGCTGTCTACCGCGAGCGCTTTGCCAACGCCGGGGACTTCGCCTTTGCCTTTGTCGGAGACTTTGACATTGGCGAGATGACGGACCTGGCTGCCCGATACATCGGAACCCTCCCGGGGACCCCAGATCGTGAGCGTTGGGTCGATAACCAGCCTCTGCCGCCTCGTGAGGTGCAGGTGTCAACTGTCGAAGCGGGTCAGGACCCACAGGGTCGTATCGCAATGTCGTTCACGAACCCGTTCGAACCGTCTCAGAAGGACCGGCTCACAGCTCTTCTCCTGGAGTTGATTGTCAATAACCGGTTGCGAAATCGCATACGTGAGGATCTGTCGGCCTCCTACTCGATATTCGCAGGCGTTGATCTTCAACGGGATCCTGATCCGTTCGCCGAGGCGTTTGTTAGCGCCACCGGCGA
>JAZFTT010000072.1:0-5775 GCA_036446835.1 Acidimicrobiia bacterium | reverse complement strand
AACGAGCTGTCCCTGTGATCGGCCGCATCTCGATCTCTCGTCTTACCCCGGAGTCGCTCCGACGTCTCATGGCCGAGTTGACAGCGGCCGGCTACGCGTCGGAGACCGTGGCCAAGACGATGCGTTGGGTGCGGCTCACCCTCAACCAGGCGGTCAGCGACCGTCGGCTTCTCTCATCGCCTGCCTCCGGGATCCGGTTGCCGAAGCCGCGCCGGTCTGACATGCGTCTCCTCAACCCTCTCGAGGTAGTGCTCCTCGCAGATGCCCTGCCCGACCGCTACCGGTCGCTGCCCCTTGTGGCCGCTTACACTGGTCTCCGCTGGGGTGAATTGGCAGGCCTACGAGTAGCTGACATCGACATGCTGCGACGACGGCTGACCGTCCGGTCGGCTCTGATCGAGGCAACGGGAGAGGTGCCTCGGCTGGGCACACCGAAATCCGCCGCATCCGAGCGGACCATCAGCCTTCCTAAGACGGTCATCGAAACTCTCGCGCTGCACCTCCAGGAGCATCCCCCGGTCGACGGGATGGTGTGGACCACCGAGCGAGGCGCCTACCTCCGACGAGGATCCTTCAGCAGAATCTGGCGAAGAGCAGTAGCGGCCTCGGTCGGGCAACCATGCCGGGTACACGACCTCCGCCACACTCACGCCGCATGGCTGATAGCCGCCGGCGAGCATCCCAAGATCATCCAAACTCGACTCGGACACTCCTCTATCCAGGTAACCATGGACCGCTACGGCCATCTAATGGAAGGTCTCGACGACCGAACCGCAGACCGTCTCGACGCCATTGCCCAGTTCTCGCGTGGCCCAGGTGTGGCCCAAAGCGCAGACGAAGCAAACCCGAATCAGCCAGAAAACCCCCTGGCCAGGGGGTTTGATGGCAGTCCCGAGCGGGTTCGAACCGCCGTTTCCGGCTTGAGAGGCCGGCGTCCTAGACCTCTAGACGACGGGACCAGGTTGGGGCCAAGATATCTCGGCCCTTGCTCGGGGGGAAGGACTCGAACCCTCAATAACAGGACCAGAACCTGTCGTGTTACCTATTACACCACCCCCGAACGCGCATCACCGAGGTGTTGCGGGGTCAGGCAAAAAGGATAATCGAGCCCCCTGTCAGTGTGAAGTTGGGACCGGAACGGCTTCCTGAGGCTTGATCACCGTTCGGAGACCGCCGTCGAACACCTCGAGACGATCGAGTGCATCATTGATAGCAACCGCCTCGAGGGGCACCGTTGCGGTCACCACATCTGACAAGTCGATGGCTCCTGTGCCGACCATCTCGATCAGCTCCTCGATGTCTGAAGCAAGGTGATCTGCTGCCCCAATGACCTCTGCCTCCCGCAAAACAAGATCATCAAAAGAGTGAAGTGGGAACGGCTCATGAGCCAGACCGACCGCAACGGCCCTCCCCCGAACGCCGAGGGCATCAACGGCACCCCTCATCGTCTCCGGGAGCCCAACAAGTTCGAGAGCCACGTCGGCGCCAATCGTCCTCACCTTGTGGACAGGAACCGGAGTCGCTCCCAGCCCCCGGGCAATCTTCAGCTTTTCGGTATTGGTATCAACGGCAAACACCTCAGAGGCCCCCAGAGCGAAAGCGATCTTGATTGCTGAGATCCCCAGGCCCCCGACTCCGATCACAACCACGGTGTCCCCCGGCTTCATCCGTCCGCGACGAAGGGCGTGCAAGGAGGTTGCGGAGGAGCACATCATGATGGCTGCTACCTCGACCGGAATTGCATCAGGTATGGAAAAGGCGTTGCGCTCTGGCACCGTGATGGCCTCGGCGTATCCGCCGTCCCGGTCAAGCCCGATCATCAAACCCGGTTCACAGAATTGTTCACGGCCCCCGAGACACGGCTCACAGAGCCCACAACTGATCAGATAGTGGATTGCAACTCGGTCTCCAAGCTCGAGCCGCCTGACATGGGAGCCGATAGCCGAAACCGTTCCCGCCACTTCGTGACCAGGAGTGAGTGGAAAGCCAGGCACCGGGCGCGTACCTGCTCTGTAGTGGACATCGGAACGGCAAATGCCTGCGACTTCGATTCGCACCTCGACGTCGTGGGGCCCGACCCGGGGAACCTCGACGTCTTCCTCGATCAGAGGTTTGCCCGACTCAACCATGCGTACTGCTCTCATCGATTCGAGACTAGAGACCCCAGCTAGGGCACGATCCTCGGTGACGCCGTTGCCGAGGCTCGAACGGTGAGCGGCTCAGATTCGTCGACGAACACACCCAGGAGCCCAAGCTCGAGCTCGGCAATCACGACCACGGTGACACTGATCCGATCTGGGGAGGTCGATGATGAAACACTGGTGAGATCTACGTCCTGGACCGCGATGGAAGTCAGCGCCAACGCTCGGGATCGCGCCGGGTCGAGGACCACCTCCCCAGTGGCGCGATAGTGCTCCTCATCGATACCCGATGCCGCGGCGATTGCCGCCGAGTCGGCCACCGCCGCCAGCTCACGCTGAAGGGCGAGTCCTCGCCAGAAGTCCAAGGCCAGGCCACCGAACAACAGCAGAAGCACGGATAGGCCCAGCATCCAGATGGTTACCGACCCACGCTCAGAGTTTCTCATCCGAAGCTTCGATACAGATCGATGGGCTCGGTATGGCTGGCGGTTATCCATAGACCGCCGACGCCTCCCCACGGCGTGCGGATCAGCGGCGTCCATACATCAACCCTCGCCTCGACGGATGAGCCTCGGGTCAAGGGACAGATGCCCCCTGGCGCATCGAGCGGACCTGGATCCGAGCCGCACCAGCCAATGCGGACGAAATGGGGGTCCAAGCCGTGGTTCGCGATGGACTGGGCAACAACCGCCACTCCGGCTGCGTGATCCAGTTCGATGACCGCAACGCGAGCCGCTTCCGCGGCCGCCGACTCGGCCAGAACACGACGCTCGGACCAGGGGCCGAAAGCCGTCACGACCAATGCGGCCGGGAGCAACAACACAGCAACGGCCATGGCGAACTCGACGGCCGCGTGGCCGGTGTCGCTCAAGGCTGCCGCTCGAGCGCGGCCTCGCTGATCACCGTCACTGCGAAGTCGGGGGCGAGTGGAGTCCACGTCTGGAACACGCCGTCGGCCCGAGCGACCATGACATTGCCCGAAACCCCACAGTTGATCGTCATCCCATCTGACATGCGACCACCCAACAGCTGGCTTATTACCTCGCCGGCACGATCCTCACAATCCGCCGACGACCCAGAGATCGCCCCGGCCCTGGCTCCCTGATCCAGGGCAGAGCGCATGGCCCCCCGCCCGTATTGAACAACAACAACGTTGGCAAAAGCAAGGAAGAGGACGAGTGACAGCACAGAGGCAAGAAGAAACTGGACGGAGCTGACCCCCCGGTCGGTCAGCCTCCGAGTAATTGAGCTCTCATCCACCCGACGATGTCCAAGCCAAGCGCTTGCAGCGCCCCCCAGATGACCACCAGGGCCGCGATCGCAAGGGCCGCGTTCCCCATCAGCTCAGCCGTATTCAGTCCCCGGTCATCGGTGCGCAAGGCATGAGCCCATGCGCGTACTACTGGCAGCATATTTACCTCCCTATTGCCAGCTCGTTATCAAGTACGGCAGCGGAGCCGCCACAAAGAGAATCAACACCGGAGCAAGGATGGCGATGGTCGGAACGAGCATCGCCGCCCTGCGCTTGGTGGCCGTCCTCTTGATGGACTCCCGCCGTGTTTCCCGTACATCTTCGGAAAGTGAGAGCAACGCCTCGGCCAGGTCGGCGCCCCGCTCCTCGGCCGAGGCCAGCAGGCGGTATGTGCGCGAGCAAAAAGGCTCTGGTGTCAACTCGGCTATGCGTCTGAAGGCGTCGGGGCCGGCCCAGCCTGCGCGATGAAGACGCAATGCCTCCTCGAGCTCTCCGATCACCTCGCCGCTGCCACGCTGAGTCGTGGCGCTGACCGCCTGGATAACGCCGCCTCCTGCGCGCACACGCATGGCCAGAAGTTGATTGACCGTGTAGATCTCGATCTTCATCTGCTCACGTCTCGCTTCCACTGCTCGGTCCAGGCGCCCCCGGGTTCGGTTCGACCCGACCATGAGACCGAGCCCGAGGAGGATGAACCTGATCAACGGAGAGACGCTGAGGACATAGCCCAACCCCAATGCCAACAGAAGGGAGACGCCGAGAGTTCTCAGCTGAAGAAGCCGATACGCCCCAACCATCTCTGACTCGGCCACACCTTTGAACCAACCCGCCTGTTTGAGCTTCACAAGCGTCACCTCAGACCCTGTCCGGTCGAGCAACCCTCCGACCCAGTTGGCGACATCGCGCACGATCGGACCGAATATCGATGAGAACGATCCTTGATGCGTGGGTTGCCCAAGGAGGGGCGCCACTGGTGTTATGTACGGGCGAATTCGAGCTCGCAATCGTCTCGGTGGAGGGGCGATCGACCGAACGATCAAGCCGCCGGCCAGGGCAGTGCAAAGGGATGCGAGGACGACAACAGGGCCGAGTGCGAAACTCATCCGGTCCCACCAAAGACACGTGGCTCGGCAGGTTGGCTGCCGAGCCTCGACGCAACGAAAATCCCAACCAAACTCATCACGCCGCCCACAAGTGCCACGAGGATGCCGGCCCGTGTTGAATAGAAATCCCGAAAGGCGCCCGATTGGGCAGTCATAGCCACCAAGACGAACCAGGGAAGGACGAACACGATCCGTGAATTGAGCTTCTGCTCCAGGGCCTCCGACCGAACCTGCTCCAGCGTCCAAAGATCGCGTGTCGTTGCCTCGGCGAGGTCTGACAGGATTTCCGGAACGACCGTGCCGCCACGCTCATAGGCGAGGATGAGCACCTCAATGACTCGATCAGATGTCGGGTCGGCCAAATCATCCTTCACCATTTCGAGAGCCGAAACCACCCCCAGGCTCCTCGCATAGACCCCGAAACCATGGAAAGCCTCGCGAAGCGGCGCCGGCCCGAAGGCAGCCAGATTCTCAATGGCTGTGGGGAGCGACGCCCCTGCCCTTATCGACGACAGCAGGTCTCGCAACCCATCTGGCCAAGCCTCCTGCACCGCCGCCAGTCTCTGTGACCTCTTACGCACGAAGTAGGTCTTGGGCAGCGTGCCCACGACCAAAGCAGGAATCGCCGAGATGACCACGAGACCCGTGATCGCGAATATCATCAAATACGTAATGGCGGCAGCTCCCGCGACCGTGGTCCAGAACTGAACCGAGGTCACGTCAAGACCTTGAACGACGCTTTTTCGGGTGGTTGGTTTTGAGACAACAACATGTCTCCGCTCCGAGCGGGCCAGCAACAGGCCCAACCCTGCAACTGCCAGAGCCGACATCAGGGATGCAGCGAAGGTCACCACTCGACCGCTCCATCTCTCAACAAGGCCATCAAGCCGGACCGTCCGGGCAGGACGCTTTCGATCCGTCTTGTCAGACCCTCGGGTGGGAGCGAGCCGCTCCATGTCAGCGGGCCCCCCAGACGGTCGCGAGAAAAGATCTCCTCCGTGGAGAAATCCTCGTGGAGGGCAGGAACAACCGCCCGAATCTCCATTGTCTCCCGAATCATCCTGGAACCCGACTGATCCATTCCCCTATCGAGATGAACGACCAGGTTGATCGACGACGAGAAGACCTTGCGAACAACTCGCTCGGGTACGTTCTCACCGGCCATCAGCGCCGCGTTGACCAGGGCATCGAGAGCATCGCTGGCCGAGTTGGCATGGATGGTGCAGGCCATGCCACAGCCGGCGTTCACCGCGCGGGTCAGCTCGAAGGCCTCAGCGCC
>JAZFTT010000071.1:0-25982 GCA_036446835.1 Acidimicrobiia bacterium | reverse complement strand
GCGGTGATCTCGATCTCGGGGAAGGTCTCCGTTGTGGTGTGTTCGTCTGTCATGGATCCAAAAGGCCTAAATGTCGAGAAATCGGACGTCGTCGGCATTCTGCTGAATGAACAGCTTTCTCGAAGGAACGTCGTCACCCATCAACCTCTGGAAGACCTCCTCAGCCAGCACAGAATCGGCCATCTCCACCCGGAGAAGGGTTCGTGTTTCGGGGTTCATCGTCGTGTCCCACAGTTCACGTGCGTTCATCTCGCCGAGACCCTTGAAACGGGTCGGCTTGACCTTGGGATGGTCCTTCCTGAAATCGTCGAGCTCGTCTTCGTCCTTGAGGTAATGAACCGACGACCCCACCTTCACCCGGTACAACGGCGGCTGGGCGACGTAGACATATCCGTATTCGATGAGGGGTCGCATGTGACGGAACAGAAGGGTCATCAGCAGGGTGCGGATGTGGGCTCCGTCGACATCGGCGTCGGCCAGGAGGACCACCTTGTGATATCTGGCCTTGGAGATGTCGAAATCGTCGCCTATTCCGGTTCCCATCGCGGTGATGATGTCCTGGACCTCGTTGTTCTGAAGTGCCTTCGCCAGCCTCGCTTTCTCGACGTTGAGGATCTTTCCCCTGATGGGAAGGATGGCCTGCGTCTCGGAGTTGCGGGCGGCCTTGGCCGGCCCGGCGGCGGACTTTCCCTCCACGATGAAGATCTCCGACTCCGCGGGGTCGCGACTCGAGCAATCAGCCAACTTGTCGGGAAGACCTCCAGATTCCAAACCGGACTTCCGTCTGGTGAGCTCGCGAGCCTTGCGCGCAGCCTCACGGGCCTTGGAGGCGTTGATGCACTTCTCGACGATTCGGCGCGCCTCGGGCGAGTACTTCTCCAACCATTCGGGGAGTATGCGATTCAGCGATTTCTCCACATAGGAGCGAATCTCGGTGTTTCCGAGCTTCGTCTTGGTCTGACCCTCGAACTGAGGATCCGTGACCCGAACAGAGATGATGGCAGTCAGTCCTTCACGAACGTCCTCACCGGTGAGATTGGTGTCCTTGTCCTTTAGAAGATTCTTGTTCCTGGCGAACTCGTTGATCGACTTGGTGAGAGCCTTGCGGAAACCCTCCTCGTGGGTACCGCCCTCGTGGGTGTTGATGTTGTTGGCGAACGACAAGACAGATTCTGTGTAGGAGGTCGTCCACTGGAGAGCCACCTCGAGCTCGGCATCGGCAGACTGGTCGGAGACGTCGACTATGTGGGCGTGCAGCGGATCTCGGTTGGCGTTGAGATGATTCACGAAGTCGACGAGCCCGCCCTTGTAGTGGAAGGTGTCGCTTCTCGGCTCGTCAGGACGCTCGTCGATGAGCGATATCTTCAGGCCTCTATTCAAGAACGCGGTTTCTCGAAGCCGGGATGCGACGATCTCGTAATCGAACTCGGTGGTGTCTGTGAAAGTCTCTGTGCTTGGCCAAAACCGGATGGTCGTTCCGCTCTTCTTGACGGCCTGGAGCCTCTTGGGGTCCTTGGTCTTGGGACGGCCATCCTTGAACTCTTGTGAGTAGAGATAGCCGTCGCGGCACACTTCTGCCTCGAGACGCATCGACAGGGCATTAACCACCGAAACACCCACTCCATGGAGCCCGCCAGAAACAGAATAGGCGCCCTGTTCGAACTTGCCGCCAGCATGAAGGGTCGTCAGAACCGTCGTGAGAGCCGACCTTCTGGTCTTGGCATGACGATCGACCGGGATGCCACGGCCATCATCGATTACCTCCACTCCACCGTCCTCGCGAAGGGTCACCTTGATCTTGGAGCAATACCCGGCCATCGCCTCATCAACTGAGTTGTCGACAACCTCCCAGATGAGATGATGAAGACCTCTCGGCCCCGTGGTGCCGATGTACATCCCCGGTCGACGACGGACTGCTTCGAGTCCCTCGAGAACCGTGATGTCTTTTGCCTTGTAACTGTCGCGAGTAGCCGTCACGACACTCCTTCTAGGTAGTAATAGTCCAGTCGTGGCTGGTGAAAATGCGCCATCGGGGCGCGGAATCTCACATTTGTCATTTTACCTGGAAACAGCGCTAGAAACGAATTCATCGCTAACTCAAATCAGCTTCATGCTCGTCCCGGTGGGACCACCTCGATCGAGTCGATCACACCCTCTCCGAACCGGTCTCTGAGTGTCTCCAGAAGACTTGCTTCACCGTATCTGAGAAACGCCACCATGGACGGTCCCGAAGCTTCGACCACCAGGGTTCGGCCTCTCACAAACATCGGCTTGGATCGCCCAACCCAGGGATTGCCTGCAATGGCCTCCCACTCGCTGTTCACCTCAGACATCAACACCGGGTCCGGCAAACCCAAACGAGCGAAGACGTCGTTCAAAGACTCTGAGAACGGTTCCAGGTCGTTGCCGGTGCTCACTCGATAGTCCCTCCTCTCACCTTCCAGGTCGACCCCGAGATGGGAATGTTCTCGGGGTGGGTAGATGTGATGAGTGTCTGGGTATGGGAAGGCAGCGAGCCGGCAAGCGCCGATGCCCGGCCAGGGTCGAGCTCAGAGAAGACATCATCGAGAAGCAGGACAGGGGACTCGCCCACTGCTTCCGTTATAGCCCGGTGCGCAGCCAGCCTCACCGCGAGCGCCATTGTGCGCTGCTCTCCCTGACTCCCATGCGTACGCGTTTGGTAGCCGTCGATCGAGAATCCCGGCTCGTCCCTATGAGGGCCGACAGTTGTCATCCTTCTTTCATAGTCGTAACGACGACTCTCCTCAAGGGCCTTGGCAATCGACTCGGCAAATGCCGCGGCGGGGGCGGGCCGCAGTTCGCTCTCTCCCCATGACGTCTCGTAGCTGAATGTCGCCACACTCCCGTCCTGTGCAATCTCCTCATAAGCTTCCAGGAGAACCGGGGAGAGGGTCTCGATCACTCGCGCCCGTCGAGCCATCACCCGACCCGCGGACTGGGCCAATCTCGAATCCCAAACCGAGAGTGTCGCGTCGTCGCGCCCACCGGTTTTCAGAAAGGCGTTTCTCTGCCGCAACGACTTTTCGAACTCTGACTGATCCAGATGAGCGGAGGGCCAGAGTTGTACGGCCACGGCATCGAGAAGGTCGCGACGGTATGAAGGGCCTCGCTTGACCAAATCGAGATCCTCCGGAAGAAAGGCCACCACCCGCACCACTCCAAGAAGGTCTGCCGTCCGCTTGAGTCTTGTTTTGTCCACCTGTGTCCTTCTAGCGCCTTCACGGGGGAGTTCGATCTCCACGAGACGACTCCGCTCCTCGCCGGTCAACCCCGCCCTGATCACAGCACTATCGGACCCGTTGCCTACTACCGCTGAATCCGGAGAAGATCTAAAGGACCTCAGAGCCGCGAGATAGCCAATCGCCTCCAAGACATTGGTCTTGCCGGCGCCATTGGGACCGATCAAGAGGTTGACCCCGGGCTCAGGGCTCCATTCAAGTGATTTGTACGACCGGAAAGCGAGAAGAGAAAGCCAATCGATCCGCATTCAGACGCGCACGGGCATCAACAAGTAGAGAAAGTTGCCCTCGGTCCCGGTGTCGAGGACACTTGGTTTGTACGAATCGATTACCTGGATTCGCACCGACTCACCCGGCATGGCAACAACTCCATCCTGGAGATAACGCGGATTGAAGGCAATCGTCACTTCCTCTTCGCTTCCGGTGAACTCACCTGAGAGATGTTCGGATTCGGCACCAACATCCTGACGGCTCACCGTAACCTCGACGCCACCCTCCATGAGCTTCAGTCGAACCGGAATATGATCTTCGGCAACGAGCGACACTCGGTCCAGGGCGGCGAGAAGGTCCTCTTTGTTGAGTATGACCTGATTGGGATAGGTCTCTGGCAACAGTGACTGGTACTTAGGGAAATTCCCATCAATCAGACGCAAACGCAAGGTCCCCCTGTCCGATGAGAACACCGCTTCCCGGTCCCGCAGTTGCGCTATCACCTTCGGAGCGCCAATTGTGCGTGCCAACTCACGAAGTCCGCGGGCAGGAACAAGACCCGTCCCTTCCAAGCCGACCCCGGCGAGGTCTCGCTTAGCGAGTCGATACGAGTCGGTAGCCACCATCCGGAGACCCTCCTCCGAACTCTCGAAGAGAACCCCTGTCAAAATTGGCCGAGCTCCGTCGCCCGAAGCAGCGATAGTAACCTGGCTGATGGCCTCGGCGAGTTCCTCACCGTCTACTTCAACGCCCTCCGAAACAATGTCTTCCTGCACCGGAAAGTCCTCGACATTGAGAGGACGTAGTGTGAAGCGTGGACCATTTCCCTGAATCTCGATGTCTGTGTCCGACACGCCGATCGTGACCTGCCCGGCGGGCATCTTGCGGACTGCCTCGGAAAGAAGCCGTCCCGGGATCACGGCCCTTCCTTCCTCGATGACCTCCACTTCTGCCTGGGTCCGAACGGTCATGTCCAGATCTGTGCCAGTCACGCGGAGACTCGATCCGGATACTTCACAAAGCAATCCCTGAAGCACCGGCAGCGCTGTCCGAGTGCCCACCGCCCGGTTAGCCCGGGCAAGCACATCGGCAAGGTCATCCCGCTGAGCACGGATTCTCACAGGTGGTTGTCCCTTCTTCTGTTGTTACAGGGTTTCATTTCAAGACCAGTAGTTGTAGTAGGGGTCTGTGGATTTGTGGAATAGTCGTGTTTCTTTTGTGACCAATTGGGGATTCTTCGTGGGAAACAAGTGTGCATTTCATGGTGATAACTCAAGCCTTTCCCTGGATAACTCAAGTTCCTGTGGAAACACCACCACCTTTCCTCAGCTCCTGTGTTAATTGATTGACTCGGTCGAAGACTGCTCTGTCAGACCGAAGAATACGCTTCACTTTCTCAACAGAGTGGAGAACAGTGGTGTGGTCCCTGTTGAAGTGATTACCTATCTTTGGAAGGGAGAGATCGGTCAGTTCACGGCACAAGTACATCGAGATCTGACGACAGAGGACCAAGGGTTGGCGGCGACTGGAGCTGAGGACATCTTCTACCGAGAACCCAAAGGCCTGGGCAGTGGTTCTGATGATCGTCTCAGGTCCGAGAGGTATCAGTTCGTCGGTGGCGACGATGTCTTGTAGGACGCGTTGGGCGGTGTCGAGGTCAATGTCGCTCCGATTCAAGGCCGACCATGCTGTCACCCTGGTCAAGGCACCCTCCAGTTCCCGAATATTATCTGACACCAAGCCGGCTATGTACTCAAGAACCTCGATAGGCACCGGACGCGGTGCGAATTCGGCGTTTGATTTGAGAATCGCCAGTCGAGTCTCGACATCAGGGGGTTGAACGTCGGTGAGAAGTCCCCATTCGAAACGACTACGCAACCGATCTTCGAGGGTTGAGAGGTTTCTCGGGTGACGGTCTGAGCTGATGACCATCTGCTTTCCTGACTCGTAAAGAGAGTTGAAAGTGTGAAAGAACTCCTCGAGAATCTGCTCCTTGCCCTCGAAGAACTGGACATCGTCGAGGAGAAGGATGTCAACACCGCGGTATCTGTGCTTGAAGGCATCGGGTCTCTTGCGCCGGATCGAGTCGATGAAATCGTTCAGGAAGTTCTCTGACGAGACATAGCGAACAACCAAATCCGGGTACATCTCGAGGGCTTCGTGGCCGACGGCGTTGAGGAGATGTGTCTTGCCAAGCCCCGCAGCGCCATATATGAACAAAGGGTTGTAGTGGGCGCCGGGTTGCTCGGCCACGGCCATGGCGGCCGCCCAGGCAAATCGGTTGGATTGACCCACCACAAAGCTCTCGAACCGATACCTCGAGATGAGGTTGGTCGCTTTTGTGGGTGTAGCGAGGTCATTGGAGGTGACGGCGTTCGCCAAATCTTCGCCAAGAGGAAGAGGCTGCTCGAGCGGTGCCACCTTGCTGACTCGGTAAAGAGGGCTTCCCTCGCTCGAGTACGCCGATTGATAGGCGGCGTCGACAAGTTCGCCGTGTTTGTCACGCACCCAGCGCAAGTGAAACTCCGTCGGTGCGATCAGGACCAGGGTATCTTCGTCGTGGTCTGCCTCGAGCCGTGAAAGCCAGGTTTCCCAATTGCCCTTGGACACCCCGGCGCGAAGGGTATCCCTGAATTCGGTCCAACTGTCACTTGTTCTTTGTGTTTGGGTCAAAAGGCCGCTCCTCTCGATGGCCAAGTTGTCCACAGATCCATCCACACCTGTGGAAACCTCTGTGTACATCTTCCAGAGAGTTCAAATTTCTTTTTGGAAGTGCTGATTCACCCACCGATGACAGGTGAGGTAGCCACACTTCTCAGATATCGAGTCCAGCGAGTATCGGTGTTGGAGAAGGGGCAGTCAAGAGCGCGAGAATCACCGGTGTGGAAGACTTTCCCTATATCTATCCACAAAGATAACCGCAGGTAGGCGGCAATTTGTCATTATTTGCTTGACGGGTTGAGGATGACATCCGTGACCAAACGGTGTTCTGCTTCTTTTCGCGATCTTTCCTAATTCTTCGCGATTACGACAGAAAGGAAGCGAGCGCAGGATCGTTGGGCTTTGACATAGGTTTCCTACAGTCCGTAATCTGTGATGACCCTTTCCCTCTACCCAATGTCGTGTCATGAAAAGGACCTATCAACCAAAAGTGCGCCGCCGCAGACGTCGTCACGGTTTCCGGCATCGAATGCAAACTCGAGCCGGCCGCGCCACCATCAGTTCGCGTCGTCAAAAAGGTCGGAAGCGACTCACTGTCTGATCTGGAAACACTCCGAAAAGCAGAGGACTTTCGTAGAGTCCTGAGCAAAGGCAACCGGAGCCGCAGCGGAGGAATAGTCCTGGTCGGGTCGCCAGGCCAACCAGGGCCACCTCGTCTCGGGCTTGTTGTTTCCAAGGGCAGTGGAAATGCCGTGACTCGAAACCGGATCAAGAGACGGTTGCGTCACGCGGCCCGTGAATCGGCACTACAACCAGGAATGGATTACATCATCATCGCCAGCGGTCAGGTCTCAGAGGTCGATTACACCCAAGTGCAGACTTGGCTCGATCGCGCCCTGGAAGGTACGAAGAGATGATTAAGCGGCTGCGTCCCCGAAACCTGATGATTGGTCTGATCGGTATTTACCAGAAATTGGTAAGTCCTGGGATTGGAACCAACTGCCGGTATCAGCCGACATGCTCGTCGTATTCGGCGGAGGCGATCGAGAGATTCGGTGTGCTCCGGGGGGGATGGCTGGGCCTCAAGCGAATCGGACGATGCCACCCGCTGCGCCCCGGGGGTCATGACCCCGTGCCGGACAACCGGAGAACCCAGTAATGGGGGAGATATTCAACACGCTGATCAGGGGGCTGGGATCGGTCCTCGACTTCTACTTCGATCTGCTCACGCCACTTGTCAGTGATGGGTTGGGGTATGGCCTGGCAATCATCCTCCTCACTATCACCATAAACGTGGTCGTTTTTCCTCTCACCCTCAAACAGACCAGGGCCACCAGAGCCTTCACCGAAATTCAGCCAAAGATCAAGAAGATACAGGCAGAATACAAAGACGATCCTCAGGAGATGCAGCGTCGTCTCATGGAGACCCAAAAAGCGGCGGGCGCCACACCCGGTGGATGTCTTCTTCCACTTCTGGTCCAGATGCCGATCTGGTTTGCGCTCTTCCGTTTGCTCAGAGTTCCCCAAGACTATCTGGACGAGACTTCGGCGCTCTTCTTGTCCCTTGACAACGGCGGGGCCACTTTTCTGGGGATGACGCTGGGAGAGTCGCCTTCGATGGCGATGCAGGTCGGTTTGCTGCATGCCATTCCCTATCTGTTGATGATCGCCTTCATGGTTGCCACCCAGTACGTGCAGCAGTGGCACTCCACATATGGCCAAGAACGGCCAGATCAGAAGGGCGCCGGGGCCCAACAGGCCATAACCAAGATAATGCCCCTGTTCATCGGTTTCATATCATGGAACTTTCCGGCGGGGCTGGTGCTCTACTGGACCACCTCAAACCTGTTTCGTCTTGGACAGCAGGTTCTGATTTTCAAGATCGATGGGCGCCCAACCCCACCAAGCAAGAGTGAGCCAGAGTCAAGTCAGGATGATGACCCTGATGGGAGCAAGCCAGGTAATCCACAGCAGGGTGCCGCTGACAAGCGCCGTCGGCGCAGGAGGAGATGACATGGTCAATGTCGATATGGTCGAGGTGAAAGCCAAGACCGTGGAAATCGCCATAGAAGCAGCAATGCAGGAGCTTGGTATCGAGGACCGGGAAGGTCTCGATGTCGAAATTGTGACCGCGCCGGTCAAGGGTTTTCTCGGAATTGGCGGTGAGGATGCCGTTGTCCGTGTCACCAAGAGAAAGGGTCGTCGTCGTGGGGGACGTCGCAATGCTTCCTCACAGGGGCAAGGAGGCCAGTCTGGTAAAGCAAAATCCGGCAATCAGAAGCGCGGCTCTGCAAAATCAGGTAAGAATGGTTCCCGACAGCAGCAAAACAAGCCGCCCAAGAACACCGACGCCCCCCGCAAACCCAAGAGAAAAGAGAATACCGTGAGTGACGACCGTCCGGTTCTATCCACCGAAGAACAGGCCAGGATCGCCCAGGAGTTTCTGGAGGGGCTGGTTGGGGCCTATGGTCTCGAGGGTGAGGTCACAACCACAGTGGATGAGGGTGTCATCATCGCCGACGTCCGTGGTGAACAAACCGAGGCCCTTGTCGGTGTTCGCGGGACGGTACGTGGCGCTATTCATGAACTGACCAGGACGGTTTTGCAGCGATATGGGCAGGAAACCGCCCGTCTCCGTCTGGATATCGCAGGCTACGCCGAACGACGTCGACAGGCTCTCTCCATCTATGCCGAGCAGCTCATCGAGCAGCTATACACCGAAGGCGGAGAGATCATGCTGGAGCCGATGAGTCCAGCCGATCGCAAGGTGATACATGATGTCGCCTCTGCCAGACCAGGTATCGACTCCTATTCAGAGGGCGAATCGCCACGACGTTTTGTCGTCTTGTCCAAAGCGGGTTCTTCCGAAGAGGAATGATTCAGCGACATCCCAGGATGAGTAGCCCGGCGAGCGATCTCCGGGCTACTTTGGTTTCACGTGGAACACAGCGACTGGACACGAGTGGGGAATTATGTCGGTCACAGTATCGATTCATCTCAGCTTGCCCAACTGATCGACTACCGAGACTGGCTAGTTTCCGAGGCCCTCCCGGCTGGTGGTATCGGCCCGGGGGAGGCGGTGAGGATCGACCGACGACATATCGCAGATTCACTACTCTTTGCAGCTCCGATGCTGGAATCGCCAGACGAGGTCTGGGATTTGGGGTCGGGTGCTGGTCTCCCCGGGATACCACTGGCCATCCTGTTTCCAAAAACCCCCGTTGTCCTCATCGACCGCTCCTCGCGGAGTGTCGATCTGATGAGACGGGTTGTCAGGATTCTCGATTTGCCAAATGTCCGGGTGGAGCATCGTGAGATCGATCATCTGCGAGGGAACTCCCCGACAATTGTTTCCCGAGCGGCATTGCCCCCCAAAAGGATCCTCCGTGTGGTGAATAGACATCTCGATCACCAGGGAGTAGCGATCGTCGGTGGATCGTGGACACGAAAACCGATCGCCGAGGGATGGCAGACATTGGAGATTCCACGCGATATCCTTGACCACACCATTTGGCTACTTATCATGCGTCGTCCATGACGAAACCAACAGTGGTCGCCCTTGCCAACCAGAAGGGTGGGGTCGGCAAGTCGACAACCGCGATAAATCTCGCTGCCGCATTGGCATTCCAGGATCAGCGGGTGTTGCTCATCGACCTCGACCCACAAGGCAACGCCTCGAGTGGGCTTGGTATCGACCGTCGCGCTATCGAGGTATCGGTGTATGACGTCTTGCTCAAGGAGTCAGACATTGGGGACGCCATCGAGCCGACCTCGGTGCGTAATCTCTTTGTGGTGCCAGCCACAATCGATCTGGCGGGCGCCGAGATCGAGTTGGTCGCGATGTTTTCACGTGAAACGAGACTGAAGACGGCGATTTCAGAGATCGATCAGGAGTTCGACGTGGTGTTTATCGACTGCCCACCCTCGTTGGGCTTGCTCACCGTCAATGCTCTCGCAGCCGCCGGTGAGGTGATTATACCGATCCAATGTGAGTATTACGCCCTAGAGGGTCTCACCCAGTTGCTCAAGAACGTTGAATTGGTCACATCCAGTCTCAACCCAGCATTGAAGGTTACTGGCGTGATTCTCACCATGTATGACGGTCGAACAAAACTCTCCAAGGACGTCGCCGCCCAGGTTCGTGAATACTTTGGTGACGTTGCCTATCGAACAGTGGTACCCAGGTCGGTCCGGCTCTCCGAGGCACCGTCCTACGGTGAACCTATCGAGGCTTTTGACCCCATGAGCAGGGGGGCGATTGCTTATCGGCATCTCGGCAAGGAATTCATCGAACGTCATGATGTCGAAGAGGAGGATTAGGAGTTGAGCCCACGTAAGGCAGGTCTTGGCCGTGGTTTGGAGGCACTGATACCCAGTGAGCCGGTTGAGATCTCAGAATCGGTACTACTCCAGGTTCCGGTTGATGAGATTGAGGCCAACCCGGATCAGCCGAGAAGCCGGTTCGATGATGTCTCTCTTGACGAACTCTGCGCCTCGATAAAGGAAGTCGGGATTCTCCAGCCAATCGTGGTCACCCAAACCGACACCGGGTACACCCTTGTCGCCGGCGAGCGGAGATGGCGAGCTGCCAAGCGAGCTGGACTCAATACGATTCCGGCCGTTACACGAGAAGCTTCGGGTGACTCCACCCTTGTCGAGTCACTCGTGGAGAACGTACAGCGCCAAGACCTCACTCCGCTCGAGGAGGCACATGCCTATCGCCAACTCCTGGAAGATTTTGGCATGACACAGGAGCAGATTGCCGATCGTGTCGGAAAGTCGCGTCCGGCCGTCTCCAATACCCTCCGTCTTCTGCAACTGCCGGGTCCGGTTCAGACTCTGGTGGACGCCGGGCATCTCAGCGCCGGGGCTGCGAGGGCTCTCTTGGGGTTGGATGATGAGAAGTACGCCATCTATCTGGCCGAGAAGGCACACACAGAAGGATGGAGCGTGCGTCAGGTCGAGGATGCAGTGCGCACGCGGCGCGAGATGGAATCTCCAACCCGGCAGGCCAGCGTCCGTGTGGTACGGCCAGTGGAAATCATTGAGTTGGAGAAGCGACTCATCGAACGACTGGGGACCAAGGTAAATATCAGTTATCGCAACGAGAGAGGCAAGGTTGAGATTCGATTTGGCTCGATCGAGGAGCTCGAGCACATCTATCGGGTCATCTCCTAGGAGTCTGTTGAACGACATGCATTGTTCAACGGGCTCCCAGCGAAGTTGCGCTAAGGGCCTCCACCCGGGGAGCCGGAGGCAAGGAAGTCTGCCAGCCCTTCTACGACGGTCGCCCCGAGACGGTCGCTGAGATGACGACGTGAGACGACCGCGGCGGGAGCTCTGGTTTCTTTGAGCATTGCGCTTGCCCTACCTTCCACACGCCCGCCAACAGCTGAGGAAAGTGACTTGGCCAGTTGTTCGCCCGCCGCTGAGGTGCTGTGCTCGGTAGCGAAATAGAAGACACAGTCTTCATCCGCCTGGTTGATTCTGAAAGCGATGATGAGATCCGATCCCATTCGGTTGGCGCGTCTCGCCCGGAGGCGCTCCGGCAGCTGGGTATCATGACTCCTCGACATCATGGGAAGCCCTCCGGCGTGTTGGATCGCAATAGCGGCCCCGCTGGCGGCCTCCCAGGCCTGCCGGGTCTCATGGGGGTCACGACAGCCGGCATCGAGGTAGACCCTGGTTCCGGCGACGGTGGGAGGGAGTCTCCTCAGCCATTCCCTTTCCCGAAGGGCGTGGCGTCCCTCCTTCATATCCCCTCTGCTCACCAAACGGATCTCGGTGACGACCTCCGGCCCTACTTTTCCATCTTCTGCCAGATTGCGGTTGTGCTGGAAGTCGATCACCGCGGTCTCGGTGTCCGGTCCGAAGATCCCATCGGCTTTACCCGAGTCGAATCCAAGAGAGTTGAGACGCGATTGCAATTCGGCCACGTCCTCACCCCGAACCATCGGTCGACGCATGTAGACGAGACGATCGCCAAGCCGATAGCCGGCCTCATAGAGGGAGCGCCAGGTATCGGACCCGACGATTCCGTCAACGTCCAGACCTTTCGCTTTCTGGAATGCCATCACCGCATCCAGCGTGAAGTCGCCAAAGACCCCTCTTACGTCGTCGACTGATTCGAAACCAAGCGAGTCGAGTCGATCCTGGATGTCCCGAATGGGGGGGCCCTCGTCACCGAGGCGAAATAGACGCATTGGGCGACAATCTTAGGAAGACCCCACGCCGAAGGGATCAGATGTATTCGGCGAGTTCCTCCATCAGACGATGCTTGGGGGCGGCACCTACAATCCTCTTCTTCTCGACGCCATCCTTGAAGAGGATGAGCGTTGGGATGCTCATGACGTCGTGGGCGGCGGCGGTCTGCGGATTGTGATCAACGTCGAGTTTGCCGATATTGAAGCCATCATGCTCCTCCGCGATCTCCTCCAGAACGGGTGCAATCACCCGGCATGGGCCACACCATTCGGCCCAGAAATCAACGAGGATCGGCGTCTCGCCGCTGATCTCCTCATTGAAAGTCCCATCGTTGAGGGTGCGAATGTCAGCCATGTCGGTTTCCTTCTCCTTGGTCTACCTCAGTGAACCTGACTCACTGATAGGTCATTCCTGGTGTGCCAGCCATCGCTCGGCGTCGATGGCAGCCATACAGCCCGTTCCCGCCGCGGTCACAGCTTGACGGTATACGTGGTCGGCAACGTCACCAGCGGCAAAGACGCCTTCGACCGAGGTGCGTGTTCCGCCGTCGTCTGCAATTATGAGGTAACCGCTTTCGTCGAGATCCAGCTCGTCCACGAAGAGGTTGGTCGTTGGCTCGTGACCGATCGCAACAAACACACCGTCGATCGCCTTCTCTGAGAGCTTTCCGGTAACTGTGTCCTCGAGGGTCACTCCGGAGACGAGGTCGTCACCGTGGATCTCAGTCACGATCGAATTCCAACTCATCTGGATCTTTGGATTCGCCTCGACACGAGCGGCCATGATTCTGGATGCTCTCAACTCATCGCGTCGATGCACGATGGTTACCTTGGAGGCGAATTTGGTGAGGAACAAGGCCTCTTCCATGGCGGTGTCTCCGCCACCGACGACGATCAATTCCTTATCCCGGAAGAAGAATCCGTCACAGGTCGCACACGCGGAGACACCCTTGCCGGTGAGCTTCTCCTCACCCGGGACACCGAGCCATGTTGCTGAGGCGCCCGTGGCGATGATGACGGCGTCGGCCGTGTACTCATCGGCCCCCACGTTGATTCTGAAGGGTCTCGCGGAGAAGTCGACTTCGGTCACATCAACCTGATGAAGCCTTGTTCCGAATCTCTCGGCCTGCTTTCGAAACTGGTCCATCAACTCTGGCCCCAGGATCCCGTCGGGAAACCCCGGATAGTTCTCGACGTCGGTCGTGATCATTAGTTGACCACCGGCGGCCAGGCCCTCGAAGACGATCGGATTCAGATCGGCGCGCGCCGCGTACAGCGCTGCGGTGAGACCTGCCGGGCCTGATCCGATAATCACCAACTTTTCGTGCATCATTCTTCCTCGATTCTCTTGAACCAGAAGTAGCCGCCCACTCCAAGAAGCAGGACTCCCAAGACAGCGAACGCTCCTGCGGTGGTGAGCGGAATCTCGAGTGCTCCGAAGATCGCCCACAACAGGAATATCAACGCTGTCAACGCCATTGCCAGCGTAAGGATTCCCAGTCCGGTGAGCTTGATGCCATAGGCGACCCGATCGACCGTCATTGCCCGGACTTTCTGTGCAACTTGCTCGAGGAGCTCGGCGAATTTGATGGCGTATTCGTGCATCTGCCGGTCAGGTTAGGCGCGGTTCAACGTCTTCTTGCCAGTCGGCGCATCACTCGTCGATGTGAATCCGGTCACAGGTGAGGAGATCGACGAAAGCGACGGGAGTGCTCTCGTCGATGGGGGAGCCCGCGGGGACGGCCACGAGATAAGGAGCCTCTGGGTTCAACCCGTAGGACAGCGCTTCATCAAAGGTGATCTCTCCCAATGCTTCGTATTCGTCGAGACCGGCGCTGGTGAGGCATGCCGAGTTCTCGGTGGCAACCGACGACTGATCCTTCTCGGGGAAGGCAAGTGCGGGGTACAACTGGCCGGAGCGGACGCGCGAAGCTTGCTCGCGGAAGAACTCGACGATCGGATCAGCGGTGCCCGCTTCGACGTCAGCAGCGCTGTCCTCGGCGACCGTTGGTGCGCCGGCGGCCTGGTCAGCTCCACCGGTGGCTACGGTCGTGTCTGCAGTCTCACCGGCGTCCCTTGATGCCGCCAGTTCTTCAGTGGCAGCGTCGTCGTCTGAGAATCCGCCCGTGTTGAGGATCGCGAAAAGACCCACGACGAGAAAGAGGCCTGCGGCCGCGTACGACCACCGGAAATACCAGGGCGTGGCCTTCTGGGGCCCGGAGGGGGACGCGCTCAACTCGGTCCAGACGTCACGGTGCAGAGTGGCCTTCTCGCCGTCGGTCAGAGTGGCCGGAGGCACGGTTGCGAGTGCGTCGAGAGCAATCCTCTGAGCCTCATACTCGGAGCGGGCCTTCTCGGACGACGCAACGAGGGCGCGGGCCTCGGTCTCGTCTTCGAGGGCTCCCTCGGCGAGAGCGGTGATCAACTCGATCTCGTGTTTACGCATGCAATCCCTTTGATGCTCTCATATCGTGTTTTGGTTCCCCAGATGGTTGGCCAGAAGACGTCTTCCTCGAAACACCCTGGACTTCATCGTTCCCACGGGCACGCCCAGCGTCTGTGCAGCGTCGGGGAGTGACATGCCCTCGATGTCGGAGAGGACGATGGCGGTTCGAAACTCCGGTGGGAGTAAAGCAAGAGCCTTCTGAATCTCTGGTCGGAGCGCGGCCGCCTCGACCGTCTCAAGAGCGGCTGGATCGGCGGGGTCGAGATGCTCGGGCATCGGGTCCGCCGGGCGTCTCTTCTGTTTCCTCAACTGGTCGTAGCAAGTGTTGATGGCGATGCGATAAACCCATGTGCCAAAGGTGGATTTGCCTTCGAATTGGTGAGCCTTGCGAAACGCGGTGAGGAAGGTCTCCTGAGTGGCGTCGAGGGCCTTTTCCCTGTCTCCCAGTATTCGGAGACACACGGAGAAGACCCGATCCTCATGGGTCTTCATAACCTCGGTGAAGGCCTCATGATCGCCGTCGGCCACCCGCGCCAGAAGTACGGCATCTTCGGTGGCTTTGGTCACGGCAGGAATCGTACTTCTGAAATCGACGCGTAAAACGACCCGTCGGCGTGAAGGGGCAGCTCGGTCAGCCATGCCAGCCAGAAACCCCCCTCACGTGGAGGAAGATTGACCAGTGTCGCCCCAGGGGAGGCCTGAGCTCCTGCTATCCGTGCCCACTCATCGAGTTGTTGGAAGAAGACGTCGGACCAATAGATCTCGAATCGAGTGCCGACACTCAATCCGATCATCTGCATTTGTTCAGGGGTTCCTCTCAGGGTGAAGGTCACGCCGACACCGGGCTTGATTCCTGCAAGAGGGTCCTGGTAGCTCTCGGTCCTCCAGAAAGTCGAGATGTCACCGTCGACGAGGTTGCTCACCGAGTCGTCGTTCTCACCACCACCCCCAAAAGGGTCGAAGGTGGCGGCGTTCTCGACGGCCACCTCACCGACCGGTGATGTGGTCGATGACGACATCTCGGTGGTCGGGACCGAGGGCTTGGTAGTTATGACCGGGGTTGGGAGGATCGGCTCATCTCCCCCGGCGACGAAACGTCCCAGGGCCACGAGCCCGATGGCCACGACCACCAGGGCTATCGCTGAGATGATCAGACGCCGCGAAGCAATCCGTGGCTCAGCCATCGGCGAGCGGGGAGTGGGTGCAGCGATCAGCGCCTCCTCGAGCTCCGAGGCGGTGAGGTCGCCCGACTGACCCGAGCGGAGTATGCGATCGATGCTCCTGGAGAGACCGTCGATTCGCTCAGATGGCGGCGGACCGCCGGGCGGTGACCCTGTCAAAGCGGATTCGAGTGCTGCGGCGAGCCCGCGCACATCACCGTCGGCACCGGTGTGAGGTTCTCTGCCAAACGCGCCGAGCTTGGCGGCGTGCGCCGACGAATAGGAGATGGCGGAGAGATCGATTGCCCCATGGATGGCTTCGATCTCGTGAAGCGCGGCCAATGCGCCCGCAAGACCGGCGGCGTTGGGCAAGAAGTCGGGAAGCTCGATTGGATGCGACGCCTCGACTCGATCGGCCACTGTCGAACCCCCGGTCCACTCGGAGACTGAGTAGGCGCCACCGGCCACCTCGGCCACGGCAAAAATCCGAGCGAGATGCGAGTGGGCGACCTTGGCAGCGTCACCAACCTGATCGACGAACTGTTTTCGTCTCTTCGAAGTCGTCTCAGGCCCGAGACTTCGCAGCAGCACTGGTCGATCCAGGGACGTGTCTGTTGCCAGCCACTCCTCGATGTCACCATCGCGGCCTAGACGCATCTCGAGCTTGAACCTGTCGGGTATTGCAGCCGGCATTGCCGCTAGTTCAGCAGGAGAAGCTGCACAAGGTGATCAGGTCTCGTATCGGAGGATTCGAAGGGCGGTGCCGGTCGGTGTGAACCCCTCTTTCGAATACAACCGACGGGCCCGGACATTCTCCTCACGAACGTTGAGAATCATCGTCTGTGCCGACCTCTTTCGAGCCCATGACAGGGCTGCTCTCACGAGATCAGAACCGATGTTCTTGCCACGGTGTTCGGAGTGAACGGCGATTCGCTGAAGATAAGAGACGTTCCATTGGGCGCCCACGATCGCGTATCCGGTGGTCTTGGCGTCCCCCACGGTCAGGACCACCGACCGGGTAGTCGAAGACATCGCCTCGGTCAGCCCGGCAACACTCATTCGCCAGAATCCCTGGAAAGCGTGGCGGTCGATCTCGATGAGGGCGTCCCAGTCGGGGTTCCCTGACTCGACGATCAAAGAGGTCGGGGCCGACCTGTTCGATGTCACCGGACGCTCCATCACATCGAGATGAAATACCTCTTCATACCCGCACTTCAGCCAGATCCGAGTCGATGACCTGTACAAAGCGGGCGAATACACGGAGGCCTTGCTCAGATCCACCAGATCCTCCGAGGCAGCCGTGAGAAAGTCGCCGCTTCCCCGATCGAGTCGGAGAAGGGCGTCGGGTGTGTCGTCGTTCCATAGCCTGGCACTGGCACGCGCCCACCCACGGGAAAGGGTGATGGCTGCGGGCCAACGACCATCGATACGGAGCTGGGAGGACACGTGTGGGAGAATATGACCATGCAGGTTGTTGTTGCGAGCCACCCTTCAGCGTTGCAGCACGACACGGGTCGCAACCATCCAGAGCGACCCGATCGGGTACTGGCGGTTCGTCGGGGAATTGACGGATGTGGTCTCGACATCGTCGACATCGAATCTCCCGAGATTCAGCGAAACCAGCTTGCCGTTGTCCACGATGCCTCCTATATCGAGATGGTCGAGATGTTCTGCTCGCTGAGTGGGGGAGCCCTCGATATGGACACCGTCGTGTCCGAGGAGTCGTGGCAGGCTGCCCTGACCGCAGCCGGGGGCGTGTGGGCGCTCATTGAGGAGTTGAGGACACGGCCCGACGCAACCGGTTTCGCCATCTCGAGACCTCCCGGACACCACGCTTTTCGCGATCGGGCCATGGGATTCTGTCTGTTCAACAACATCGCAGTATCGGCGGCTCTGCTGCGCTCACACGGGGAGAGGGTGGCGATTCTCGACTGGGATGTACATCACGGAAACGGAACCCAGTCGATGGTTGCTGATGATCCTGGGGTGCTGTACATATCGATCCACCAGGATCCGTTCTATCCGTTTGACGGCCATGTCCGGGATATTGATGAAGGTGCAGCAAAGGGCACCACCGTCAACATCCCGCTGCCGGCGGGTACCGCTGGGGATGTCTACCGTCGTGCCTGGGGAGAGCTGGTGATTCCTGTGATGAGGCAGTTCGAGCCCGACTGGGTGCTCATCAGCGCCGGATTCGACGCCCACGTCGACGACGCGTTGGGGGAGTTTCAGCTCAGATCGAGCGACTTCGGCTGGTTGGCTGCGACGGTGGCCGAAGCCCATCGGGCTAACCGGGTGGTGGCGACTTTGGAGGGCGGTTACGACCTGGAAGCGCTGGAGCAGTCCACCATCGCCACTCTCAAGGGTCTGGCCGGCATCGCACCGATATCCGCTGAGACGGGGGTTTCACCGTTCCCGGCAGGGCAGGCAGTAGACAAAGCGGCACAAGCGGTAGCGCGC
The DNA here is from genome assembly GCA_036446835.1 of Acidimicrobiia bacterium. Lineage (GTDB taxonomy): Bacteria > Actinomycetota > Acidimicrobiia > Spongiisociales > ZC4RG35 > SZUA-217. The sequence goes on along the minus strand of JAZFTT010000071.1, from coordinate 7,582 downwards.
CACTGGAAGGTGTGAACCGAATCTCCGGCTCCGGATAAGACATTGCCATGGTGCTAACTGCGTCGGGGCTCTCCCTTCTCTCTCAACCTTTGTGCCAATCCGCCGATAACCACCTGGGATTCACCCGGGAAGGACCATGGAAAGCAAAATCGACGATCTCCTCGGACGTGCCGTCGCCGCAGGGGCATCCGACATCCATCTCAAGGTCGGGTCGGCGCCTATCGTCCGAATCGACGGAGAGCTGCGAAGACTGGACGGCATCGAGCCATTGCGTCCCTCTGATACAGAGGCCTACGCCGAGGTCATATTCACTCCAAAAGCAGCAGACGACTTCAAGACGGTCGGCACTGCCGATTTTGCCTATGGAAAGCATGAATTGGGACGGTTCCGGGTTACAGCGTTCAGACAGCGCGGCTCGGTCTCGATGGTCCTGCGGAGGGTTGTGCCCGGCTCGAGGAGCTTCGCCGAGTTGGGGTTGCCCCGAATTGTCGAGAAGCTGGCAGCCGCCAAATCCGGTCTCGTTCTGGTGACCGGTCGATCCGGATCCGGCAAGACCACAACCATTTCTTCGATGCTCGACTGGATCAACTCCAATCGTGGAGCCGCCATTCTCACCGTCGAGGATCCGATTGAAGTTCTCCACCCCGACAAGCGCTCGGTTGTCGTGCAACGCGAAGTTGGGGTCGACACGCCCAACATGGCCGAGGCGGTCCGGGGGGCGATGCGTCACGACACGGATGTGATCATGGTCTCTGAGCTATCCGATCCGGAAACGGCCCGAGTGGCCATCGACGCTGCCGAGACGGGGCATCTGGTCATCTCTTCGATGAGAACCACCGATCCGGCCGAGACCGTCAGCCGGCTGGTGTCGATGTTTCCCGACTCGCAGAAGGCAGTCGTTCGAAGCCAACTTGCCGCTCAGTTGCAGGCGATCATCAGCCAGCTTCTGATTGAGACATCGGACTCCGGGGTGACCCTTGTCTGTGAGATCCTCACGAACAACGAGAGAACACAGGAGTGGATCATGGGTGGTGAGGAGGCCTCCTTCCTCGTCGAAGTGATCAAGGACAGCGGCTTTCATGGCATGCAGACCTTCGATCAGGCACTGCTGAAGCACGTCGTCGACCGTAGGGTCGAGATCGACTCTGCGCTGCCTCACGCACGCAACTCCCACGAGATGAAGGCGAAGGCCCTCGCCGTCGGTATCTCGGCCTGACCAACACCAACAGTCTCGGATAGGGTCGGGGGTATCTCACCACCCGGCAGCGATAACCTGGGTACCGTGATTCCCAAGCGGCTCGAATTCCTCACCTCCGCCGATCTTCCGCCGGCTCAACTCAGCGAGATCTTCGACAAGGCCGGTGAGGAGCTCTACCTGGTGGGCGGATCGGTCAGGGACGCGTTCCTCGAACGGCCGCTCGGAGACTTCGATTTCGCGACAAGCGCCCGTCCCGACGTAGTGACTCGACTCCTCACGGGATGGGCCGACACCGTCTACGAGGTCGGGAAGGCTTTTGGGACCATTGCAGCCCGGAAGGATGGGCACGCGGTCGAAATAACAACCTACAGGAGCGAGGTATACCGCAACGACTCACGTAAACCTGTCGTCACCTACTCCGACAACATCGAGACGGATCTGAGCCGCCGAGACTTCACGGTGAATGCGATTGCCCTCTCCATGACCGAGCTCGAGCCGGTGGACCCGTACGGGGGTCTTGGAGACCTGGCGGCCATGGTGTTGAAGACCCCTCTCGATCCCGAGGTCTCTTTCGGAGACGACCCGTTGCGGATGCTCCGTCTGTTTCGGTTCCAGGCCATGCTCGGCTTCGCGCCTGAAGAGTCGGCTGTTGCTGCCGTTCGGATGATGGCGGATCGTCTGGAGATCATCTCGGCCGAGAGGATCAGGGACGAGCTGTCGAAGCTGCTGCTGGCTCCCATGCCCGGTGAGGCACTGGAGATGGTTGTGTCCACAGGTCTTGCCGATCACTTTCTTCCGGAGTTGCCCCTCCTCGCCATGGAGCAGGATCCGATGCACAAACACAAGGACGTGCTTACCCACACTTTTGCTGTCGTGGACAAGGCATCACCTGATCTCGTGCTCCGTCTGGCAGCCCTTCTCCACGATGTCGGCAAGCCCGATACCCGCGAGTACGGCCCTCGCGGCGTGACCTTTCATCACCATGAGGTGGTTGGTGCTCGCTTGGCCCGGCATCGGCTCAGGGCGCTCCGCTATCCGAAGGCGGTCGTCGGCGATGTCAGCCGGCTCGTCTTTCTCCACCTGAGACCTCATACCCTCAAGCTGGGCTGGACCGATTCTGCTGTTCGTCGTTATGTGCGGGACGCCGGTGATCTGGTCGACAAGCTCAACGAGCTGGTGCGATGTGATGTCACAACCGCCAATCAGCGTCGGGCACAGGCGATTCGGTCGCGCATCGACGAGCTGGAGGAGCGGATCATCGATCTGTCTGCTCGGGAGGAGCTGGCGAGACTACGCCCACCCCTTGACGGCAATCAGATAATGGATTACCTGGATATCGATCCCGGCCCCCAGATTGGGGCGATCATGGACATCCTGCTCGAGAAGCGCATAGACGACGGCCCGTATTCGGCGGTGGAGGCGTATCGGATCGTAAGGAGGTGGGCAATCGACAATGGCGTCTCCGACCCCGGTGTTGCAGGCTCCTAGGAGTGCCCGGTGATTCTGGTAGCTATCCCGGCTGTGGCATTGGCTGCGGTGTCCCTCGCCGCCTTTGCCGGGCGATGGGTCTGGTGGTTGGACGTTCTCGCCAACTTTCGACCGCAGTATGTGGTGAGCTTGGTCATCCTGGGCATGGTCGTTCTGATGTCGAGATGGCGGCGGATCGGGTATGGGATCCTTGCCGTCGCCGCGATCAACCTGGTATTCGTCCTTCCCCTCTATTCCGGGTCACCCGGTGTGGCCAACCCCGACTTGCCATCACTGCGAGTGATGTCGTTCAACCTTCTCTCGACAAACGCGAGCTACTCGGATGTGATCGAGTACATCAGGACGGTCGACCCTGATCTGGTGCTGCTCCACGAGGCAAGCCGGCCATGGGAAGTAGCGATCGAAGCGGCGAACCTCGGCTACGAGGTGATTCGTCCTCGTTCGGACCACCTCATCTTCGGCACCCTGGTGATGGTTCGGGGTGAGGATGTGGAGGCCATCTCCTATGGGTTTGCCGAGGATCAACCTCGCGCTGTTTCGATCCTGTACCGGCCGACCGGCTGGCCCGGCGGGGTCAGCGTTCTCTCGACTCACCCCTTGGCGCCCACCGAGAAACGTCGCGCCCAGTTGAGGGACGCCCAACTCGACTTCGCGGCCACCTGGGCGGCTGACCAGGAAGACGGATTCATTGTGGTTGGTGATTTCAACGCGACCCCGTGGTCATGGCCCTTTCGTAATCTCATGGCGAGGGCGCCGCTGCGAAACTCCCAACTCGGTTTTGGGGTGCAGCCAAGCTTTCCCACGTCGTCGACCTTTCTCATGAGGGTTCCAATAGACCACCTTCTTCATAGCGACACCCTGTCGGTTGTGGATCGCTTTCTCGGTCCTGCAATGGGATCGGACCACTTTCCCCTTGTCGTCGACCTCCAGCTCAACCCCTGAAGCGAAGCTCAGCTTGGGGAACTAGGTAACTTCTCGCTCATGTCCGATCGATATGCAGAGCACCGCAGCCGTCTGGCCAAAGAGATCGGGCCAGAAGGTCTCGCCGTCATACCGGCGGCGACTGAGGCAATTCGGAACCACGATGTCGTTCACCGTTTCCGACAGGACTCCGCGTTCTGGTACCTGACAGGCTTCGACGAACCGGACGCTGTGGCGGTGATCGCACCGGGTCACGATGATGGCGACTTCTGGCTTTTCGTGAGGCCGAAGGACCCGGCTCAGGAGGTCTGGACCGGGATCAGAGCCGGTGAGGAGGGTGCTCGCAAGAGGTTCGGCGCCGACATTACATATGAGATAAATGAACTGGACTCGGTCCTCGGACGTCTCATGTTCGGCCGCGAAGTGCTCTGGTACGCGGCCGGCAACGAGAAGTTCGACAAACGCATCACCGCCATCATCGCTCAGGCGAGATCGCACCGGGAGCGTTTCGGGGGTGTGGTTCCGTCCACGGTGAAAGACATCTCCGTCCCTTTGAGCGAGATGATGCTCTACAAATACGGCGAGGAGGCGGAGAGCCTCAGACAGGCCTGCCACCTCAGCGCCCTCGGCCACATCGAGGCGATGCGATTCGCCAAGCCGGGTATGTGGGAATATCAGGTTCAGGCAGCCCTCGAGTACTTTTGGCGATTGAACGGCTCACCACGTAACGGCTACCCGTCGATCGTGGCGTCAGGAGCCAACGCCTGCATCCTCCACTACGGGGAGAATGACAGTCAGATCGGTGAGAACGACCTCATCCTCATCGACGCGGCCGCCGAAATAGATGGCTACACGTCGGATATCACCCGGACGTTCCCTGCCGCCGGCAGGTTCAGCGGCCCGCAGAAGGCCCTTTATGAGGTAGTTCTCGCCGCCGAGAGGAAAGGCATCGAGATGTGCGCGCCGGGTTCGACTATGCGCGGCATACATGATGAGGCCACCAGGATTCTCACCGAGGGGATGGTCGATCTCGGACTGCTCCCCTTGTCGGTCGAGGAGTCACTCGTCATGCATCACTACAGCGAGTTCTACATGCATGGCACCGGTCACTGGCTCGGCCTCGACGTGCACGACCGAGGGAGCTACCGGGTGGAGGGACAACCCAGGCCGCTGGAGCCCGGCATGTCGTTCACAGTGGAGCCCGGGCTGTATGTCGCCCCGGACAAAGCAGAGATTGAGCTGACCCTTCTCGCCTACGACCTCGACGAGCGAAATGAGCGCCGCATGCGTCTTGGGTCAGCAGCCGCCTCGGCGAAAGATGCTGAAGAGAAAGAGAATGCCGAGACGATCACACACCAGGTCCCACAGGAGTTCCTCGGGATCGGCGTGCGCATCGAAGACGATATCTACGTGACTGCCGACGGCCACGAGAACATGACGTCCTCGGTTCCGACGGAGATCACAGATGTTGAAGCGATGTGTGCCGAGGAGCCGTTGCTTCCAAGCAGGTAGGTATGCAACGGACTCGCTAGATCGTTGCCGGGATGGCGTATAGCCAGATCGCCATGAAGTGGAGGGCGCTTGCCGTAACCACGAGAACGTGGAACAACTCGTGATACGAGAAACTCCTCGGTAGGAGTTTCGGCCATCTGGTCAGGAAGATCACTGCCCCGACCGTGTAGCAGAGACCCCCGAGGAGGATCAGAACCACGGCGCCCCACCCGAGCTCTTCGACGATCCGTGGCACCCAGGCGATCGCAATCCAGCCCATCGAAAGCTGGAGTGTCACGGAGAGCCACGTCTTGACATTCGGAAGCAGAGACTTCAGAACGATCCCGGTTGTGGCTATGCCCCAAAGCACGGTCAGGCTCACTGCCAGTGACACACCGTCGAGAACGGCAATGGCGACGGGGGTAAAGGTGCCGGCCACGACTAGATATATCATCGAGTGGTCGACTCTCTGCAGACGGGTCTTCCACGTTTGGCCCCAGGGGATGGAGTGGTAGAGCGACGAGACGATGTACATCACTAGCAAGGCCAGGCCGAAGATCAGAGCACCTGTCAACGCAGCTGCACTTCCCCAGGCACGGATGATCAGGAATACGAGACCGACGACAGTCGCAACAGCGGCACTCCCGTGGAGGAACCCCCTGATGGGGTTTTGCATTCTTCCGAGGGTGAGACGGTCCACTGAGAACAGGTTATTCGTCTTCTCGCCGGTACGATGAAACATCGTCATGGCCTTCGGTCTTCTCTATCGAATCTACGAGCGACGTCTCAGCGGCGAGCTGGATCATGATCGTCTGCCACAGCACATCGGGGTGGTGCTCGACGGGCACCGACGACACGCTCGGGAGGAAGGCCTTGCCTCGTACACAGAGTCATATCGGGTGGGTATGGCCCGTTTCGCCGAGTTTCTGGGCTGGGCCAACGAGTTCGATATCCCGGTTGTCACCGCGTGGGTCCTTTCCAAGGAGAATCTCTCCCGTGATCCTGGGGAGCTCGACCCGTATTTCGAGGTCCTCATCGAGCTCTTCGAGAGGCTCCCTGCGCTTTGTGATGACTACGACATGGCGATCAAGTTCATCGGGAGCCTCGACCTGTTGCCCGATCATCTGGTCTCTGCAGCGAAGAGTGCCGAGGAGGCACACCCGAAAGGCTCGCGAACACTCAACATCGCAATGGGTTACGGTGGGCGTCAGGAGATTGTCGACGCCGCCAAGGACCTCGTGGCCGAGCTCGTGGAGAGGGGTGTCCCCGAGGATGAGCTTGCGAGTCAGATCAGTTCAGACGCCCTCGCTGCTCACATGTACTCGGCGGATCTGCCCGATCCTGATCTGTTGATCCGCACCTCGGGTGAGTCCCGCCTCTCCGGGTTCCTGCTGTGGCAGTCGGCATACGCCGAGTTCGTTTTTGTCGATGTCAACTGGCCGGCCTTCCGCCATGTCGATTTCCTACGCGCGCTCCGCGACTTCACTGGCAGAAGTCGCCGCTTCGGTCAATAGGGCCGTACCCCTGAGCAAGGACACCGCAGCCCTCGTCGATCAAATGAGACGCCATTACGACGATGGCTGTTTTGCATGCGGCCGTGAGAATCCCCTCGGGCTTCATCTCGACGATTTCTCCCTGGACGAGGGGTTGGTGAGCGCTCGCTTCGATCCTCGGGAGGAGTACCGGGGTGCGGGCACTTCACTTCATGGGGGCGTGGCGGCGACCGCTCTCGACGAGATGCTGGTGTGGGCCGGCATCCTCGACCTGAGGGTGATGTCGGTTACTGCCAAAATGGACCTCAAGTATCGACGACCCGTTCAGGTGACTGATCCGATCCTGGTTCGGGCCAGAGTCGATGAGCGCAGAGGGAGAAGACTGCTCAACTCGGGAGAGCTGCTGGTCGACGATCAGGTCTGTGTCGAGGCGTCGGGTCTCTATCTGATCACATCGGATCTCGCGGAGTTGGGCATTCTCTGACCGGCGAAGCCTTTCTAGGCGGCCAAATGATCAAATGCGACGCAGGTAGCGGTTCAGACGGTGACCATCCCCGGGTGGAGGTGGGCGACGTTGCCAAGCTGTCTCAGGGAGAATGCCCACCCGGTGCTGATTCTGGTCATGGTCAATCGCGACACTCCGGTATGCGGCTGCCGGAACCGCTCCCACTCCCAGGGAACGGGTTCGAGGCCAAGAAGATGGCCAAGAATCACCGCGTTGGTTCCGGCGTGGGCGACGATGATCACCCGCCGATCGGGGTCGTCGACGGTCCACAGCTGCTGGTGGCCAGGACCCATTGGTTGAATCCCATGCAAATCGAGGGTCTCGGCGAGTCCGCTGACGACGCGCTCGTGAAATGCTCTGAAGGACTCGCCACCGGGGAGCCCATCCCACATCTCCTCGACCGAGCGTGTGTCGGCTTCCTTGAAGTGTCGCTCGATCTCCTCGACGGGTGCTCCTTCCCACTCTGGAGGGTTGTTGATCTCTTGC
>JAZFTT010000070.1:0-14345 GCA_036446835.1 Acidimicrobiia bacterium | reverse complement strand
GCCCCACCGCCGAATTGGATCCAGATGATCGCAGACGGTCTTCGAGATCACGTTCGACCTCGTCTGCCAGTTTGGTGCCTCGGGAGGAGAGCAACTTGATCCCGTTGTCCGGAGCCGGATTGTGCGAAGCGGACACGATGGCTCCCATCGTTGCTGCGCTCTCCGATGTGAGATGGCTGATACCGCCACTGGGCATCACGCCCACATCGATGGTGTCGATGCCGGATGCGTGAATCCCTGCCTGAAGAGCCGATGACAGCATCGAACCCGACCGTCGGGTGTCTCTACCGACGAGAACCGGTCCGCCGCGAAGCCAGGAGCCGGCTGCCCTGCCGATCTCCATGGCCAGCTCGGGGGTCAGCTCAGACCCGGCAGCGCCACGGACACCGTCGGTGCCAAAAATGGGCTTCCCTTCGTCGAGGAGACGACGGAGGTTTGACATCTAGCGCTTCGTGTACTGAGGGGCCTTACGAGCCTTCTTGAGCCCGTACTTCTTGCTCTCCACGATGCGGGAGTCGCGGGTGAGCATCCCTGCCTTCTTCAGAGTCGGTCGAAGCTCCGGATCGAGCTCGAGAAGACCGCGTGAGATCCCGAGACGGAGGGCATCGGCCTGACCTGTCGTGCCGCCACCCTCGAGAGTGGCGTTGATGTCGTAACGACCCTGGGTCTGGGTCAGGTTGAGTGGCTCCAGGACGCGCATTCGTGCGGCCATCGTCGGAAAGAAATCCTCGAGCGGTCGACCGTTGAGCACGACCTGACCGGAACCGTCGAAGAAACGGACTCTCGCCACCGACGCCTTGCGTCGGCCGGTTGATTGCACGAGTGGCTTTGGCATCAGATCTCCACCTTTCGGATGTTCAGCTCGAGAAACTCCGGCTTCTGAGCCTCGTGAGGATGGTCGGGACCGGCGTAGACCTTGAGCTTTCTGATCATCTGACGGCCGAGCTTGTTCTTGGGGAGCATGCCCCTGATGGCGCGCTCGATGATCGCCTCGGGTCGACGCTCCCGGAGTGACTCGAAGGTCTCTGCCTTGATGCCACCCGGGTAACCGGAGTGGCGGTAATAGATCTTGGACTGACTCTTGTCGGAGGTGACAGCGATGTTCTCGGCGTTGACGACGATCACGAAGTCACCGCCGTCGACATGGGGTGCGTAGGTCGGCTTGTGCTTGCCACGCAGAATCTGGGCAACTACCGAGGCGAGTCGGCCGAGCGGAAGGTCGGTGGCGTCGACAACGTGCCACACACGCTGAATGTCGCCCGGCTTCGGCGAATAGGTCTTGTTCATCGTCATCTGGGTCAATCCTCGCACAACTGAAGTACTGGGGACCGTTTGGGGAAACGGCTCAGCGGCGGAGCCAGGTCATATGCTACGACGGCCAGTCCCCATAGGCCAAATGCGAATGATCACAATCGATGACATAAACGATGCCCGGTCCCGGTTCGAGGGACGGGTCACGACCACCCCAATGGTCATCTCCCACTCGCTTTCCGGATTGTCCGGACGGGAGGTCCACCTGAAGGCCGAGAACATGCAGCGGGCCGGCTCGTTCAAGATCCGTGGAGCGCTCAACGTGATGAGTCGACTGAAGGACCAAGCCGTCGTGGCGGCATCGGCCGGGAACCACGCCCAGGGAGTGGCATTGGCCGCGGCGTTCTCCGGCTCGCCCTGCACCGTTTTCATGCCCAGGACGGCGCCCATTCCAAAGGTGAAGGCCACCGAGGACTACGGCGCCACGGTCAAGCTCGTCGGCAGTTCGTTGGCCGACGCTGTGGAAGCAGCTCAGAAGTATGCCGAAGAGACGGGTGCGCGCTTCGTTCATCCATATGACGATCCGCTGATCATTGCCGGCCAGGGGTCGCTTGGACTCGAGATCGTCGAGCAACTCCCCGAAGTCGGAACCGTCGTCGTACCCACCGGTGGCGGCGGTCTTCTCGCCGGGACCGCCCTCGCCATCCACTCGGTGAAACCGGAAGTCAAGGTGATAGGTGTCGAGATCGAGGCTGCCTCGGTCTACGCCGCGAGCAGAGAGAAGGGCGAGCTGGTTGATGACTATCCGAAAGGAGTTCCCACAGTCGCCGATGGCATCGCCGTCTCCGTGCCGTCAGAGATCGTCTGGGAAATCATCGAAAAGCACATCGATGACATCGTCGTGGTCAACGACCAGCAGACAACGGCGGCTCTGACAATGATCCTGGAGCGATCCAAGCTGATGGTCGAGGCTGCCGGCGCAGTGGGAGTGGCTGCCTTGGTGGAGAACCTGATCCCTGAGAGCACTCCCGGCCCGGTCTGCATAGTGCTGTCCGGCGGCAACATCGATCTGCTTTTTCTCGGCAAGGCGGTTCGCCACGGTCTCGAGTCGTCTGGCCGGTTCGCCAGGTTCACGCTGCTGGTCCCGGACCAACCGGGAAGCCTCGCCGAGATCATCCTGCTGATCTCCGAACATGGCGGCAATGTCAACCATGTCGACCATCACAGGGAAGGGTTCGGGCTCCCGTTCGGTCAGGTTGAGATCGAGATTTCCGTTGAAACCCGCGATGCCGACCACGCGGCAGCGCTAGGCGAGTCCTTGAGCAAGTACATCGAATAGTGCTTGCCGCGACGTTGCCCTAATACCCGACATCCCACAAGGTCAGCCCATGTGCTGGGGCTACCGTTCCCACCAGGGACCGGTCGCCGGCTTCGATCACATCGGATATTTGCCCCTTCTCGGCGTATCCGCGGCCGACGTCGTAGCAATAGCCGACCATCGATCGCACCATCTGGTGACAGAAGGCGTTGGCCGTCACCCAGAACTCGTAGAGACCTTCCCGCTCCACCCATTTCGCCTCCTCGACGTTTCGCACATTGCTCTTGCCTTCGACCGAGCGGCAAAACGAGCTGAAGTCATGGACGCCGGCGAACCCGTCTGCGATCTCAGCCATCGTCCCGAATTCCACCGTCTGGCCCAGATGCCACACCATGTGTCGGATAAGGGGATCCGAAGAAGGGCGGGGATCGATGAGGTATCGATAGCGTCGCCACCTGGCTGAGAAACGAGCATCGAACTCGTCCTCGACCTCGATGATCCCCGCCACCGAAACCTCCGGGCCCAGCATCCCGTTGAGCGATCGCCGCAGTCTGGTGGGTTCGATCTCGCCGTCGAAGCTGAAGGAAACCACCTGACCGCGGGCGTGGACACCGGCATCGGTCCGACCGGCGACCGATGTTCGCAGAGCGGCGCCAAGCGCCGTTTCCAACGCCGACTCGAGTTCACGCTGAACGGTGCGCTGGCCCTTCTGCTTGGCATAGCCGCTAAACCCGGACCCGTCGTAGGAGATGTCCAGCCGATAGATCGGCATCAGCCGAAGAGACCGCCGAACACGGCAAACGGGACCCCGATCAGAGCCCGCAGAAGGGCCGCCGCGGCAAAGCCGATGAGAACCGAAACGGCTGCGTTCTTGATATTCAGCTCACCCGCCTCCTGGGTGGCCAGTACCAGGATCACCAGATACCAGATGAGGCCAAGACCGCCGACCAGACTCCCAAAGATCTCCAGAACCAGAGGTAGCGGCGCAAGTCCGTGCATGGCGATCATCGACTGGGGTCGATTGGCAGACCCGAAGAGCCTGGTAGCCACGAACCAGGTGGCTAGGGCGAGGATCAACCAGGAGATCACCGCGGCAATCACCGACTGGAAGAGCCTCGCTATGGAGAAGAAGTCGAATGCTCCGAGCCGAAGAAGGGCGCCCACATAGGTGGTTGCCCCCACCAGTGCGACGATGATCGCCCCATCGGCCGCGGCGTCGCCATCGAAGAAGGCCTCTGTGAAGGCCTTGCGGTCGAGGATCGCTGCCCGACCGGCCCGGGTGAACATCTTGGTCACGGACGAGGAGATTAACGGGCTCCTGACGAGTCCGGCTAGCGTCGCAGCCGCACCCGGCTCACACTGTGGTCGCGGGCCTTTTCGAGGATCAGCGAAGCTCGTTCACGAGTCGGAAGGATGTTCTCCGCCAGGTTGATCGCGTTGATGTTCTCCCACAGACCCGTGGCCACTTCGAGTGCTTCTTCGTCGGAGAGACCCGCATAACGACGGAAATAGGCATCGGGCTGGTTGAAAGCCGTGTTCTTGAGAGTGAGAAACCTCTCCACGTACCACCCGCGCACATCCTCGGCAGCGGCGTCGACAAAGATCGAGAAATCAAAGTAGTCAGAAACGAAGGCCCCGGCGTGACCCGCTTGCAGGACATTCAGGCCCTCGACGATGAGTATGTCGCACTGACTGACGACCCGGGTCTCCCCTTCGACGATGTCATATTTGATGTGCGAATACAGAGGGACCTCCAGATGCTCCTCGCCGGCCTTCGCCGAAGCAACGAAGTCGAGAAGCGCTTTGCGGTCATAGCTCTCCGGAAAACCCTTGCGCTCCATCAACCCACGCTCGGCCAGAACCGAGTGTGGCAGGAGGAAGCCGTCTGTTGTCACCAGGTCGACCTTGGGGTGTTGGGGCCAACGAGCCAGAAGGGCCTGGAGCACACGGGAGATCGTCGACTTTCCGACCGCGACAGAACCTGCGATGCCAATGATGAACGGAATCGGCCTCGGCGGCGTGCCGAGAAAGGTGTCGGTGACGCTGGCGAGTTGATGACTGCCCTGCACCCGGAGGTTGAGCAACCTGGAGAGAGGCAGGAAGGTGCGCTGGACCATGTCGACATCGAGGGCGACGTCGATGCCTCGGAGCTTGTCGATGTCCTCCTCGTTGAGGGTCAGCGGCGTGTTGGCACGAAGTTGGGCCCAGGAATCGCTGTCAAAGTCGAGGTAGCGAGGACGGGACATGATCCATAAGGCTAACGGGCGACGTCCGTTGCGCCTCATGTGCGATACTCGTCTCCTATGAGCGATGTGCAGTTTCCCACCGACCCGAGCCAGTACCCGGAACAGAGTCAGGCCACGACGATCTTGGTGATGGGGATCCTGGGCTTGATCATCTGCGGCATCCTTGCGCCTTTTGCCTGGGTGATGGGTCATAAGGAGTTGGCAGCTATCGACTCCGGTCTCAGGTCGCCCGAGAACAGATCCACCGCCAATGCCGGGAGAATCCTGGGAATCATCGGAACCGTGCTCCTCGGCATCGGACTGGTGGTCGGAATCATCTTCTTTCTCTTCGTATTCGTTGCAGCAGTAAGCAGCGGTTAGAAACTGCAAAAGGTCCCCCTGCGACGGTCGATACTCCTGCAATGGGCAGTTTTGCCGTGTCTTTGAAGACTCTCGGCGACAGTCAGGGGCTACCGGCCGTCATTCACCTCTCCGAAGGACGTCTCAGCATCAACGCCGGTGACGAGTCCATCGGGGATTGGGCCCTCGATGAAATCCACCTCGAACCGACGCCGACCGGGTATCGGATGGCCGCCGAGGGCGAGCAGATCATCCTCGAAATCAGCGACATTGACGCCTTTGAGACCGAACTGTCCCTCAGCGGCAAGCGCAACCGGTCGATGCCCGAGATGGGCAAGCTGCTGGCTCCGTTGGACAGAGGCATAGCCTTCGCAGAGAAGAAATGGGGCGCCCTGCTCCCCCGGTGGGTATTCACCCGGATCATGTTCGGGGTCGTCATTGCAGGCTTGACGCTGGTGATCATCTTCCCCGATCTGGTATCCGGTGTTCTCCTGATCACCGGACTGCTGATGGTGATCTTCGGTGCCGTCGTCTACACCGATCCCATGCTTGCCTCGAAGTGGTTGCCGGGCCGGATGTCACCCGTGCACGTTCTGCTCTCCGGCGTTGCGATCCTCCTGGTGGGGATTCTGCTCGGGATCATCGCCAGATAGAACCGCTCTCAGTGAGAGCCCTTCTACACCAGTTCGATTATCGCTTCCTCGGCGCCATCGCCGCGACGGGGGCCGAGTTTGGTGATGCGGGTGTAGCCACCGGAACGGTCGACGTAGCGGGGAGCTACCTCTTCGAACAGCTTGTGCACCGCCTCCTTGTTGGTGATGGTCTTCATCACCAAGCGACGGGAGTGGAGGTCGCCCTTGCGGGCCTTTGTGATCAGTTTCTCGGCCAGCGGCCGCACCGCCTTGGCCTTGGACTCGGTGGTGGCCACCTTCTCATAGATGAAGAGATCCGTGGCCAGGTTGGCCAGTATCAGCTTCTCGTGAGACGGCGACCCCCCGAGACGGGGGCCCTTGCGGGGGCGTGGCATCAGAGGTCGCGCCCGCTCGGTGAGTCGGCGAGGCTCAGACCCAGCTCGTCGAGCTTGGCGATCACCTCATCGAGGCTCTTCTGGCCGAAGTTGGTGATGTTCAACAGATCATCGGAGGTGCGCTCCACGAGCTCACCCACCGTCTTGACCTGGGCCCGGCGTAGACAGTTGCGGGGGCGCTCGGAGAGATCGAGTGCCTCGATCGGAAGATCGAGGTCCGGCGAACTCGAGATCTCCGGCTCGATATCGCCCAACTCCAGGCCCTGGCCCTCGCCGATGTCGGCGAAGAGACCCATCAGCTCACCAAGGGTCTTGCCGGCCGAGGACACGGCCTCGGACGGATCGATGGCACCGTTGGTCTCGATGTCGAGAACGAGACGATCGAAGTTGGTCATCTGGCCGACCTGGGTGTTCTCCACCTTGTAGGCGACCTTGCGGACGGGGGAGAATATCGAGTCGACCGGGATGACACCGATGACCGAGCTGGCGCCCTTGTTGCCATCTGCGGTGCGATAACCGACACCAGGGGCGACAGTCAGCTCCATCTCGAGACGTCCCGACGCGCTGAGGGTCGCGAGATGGGCATCGGGGTTGACCACCTCGACACCGGCCGGAAGTTTGAGATCGTCGGCGCTCACATCGCCGGCGCCTTTGGCCGACAGGTAGAGCGTCTGCTCTTCCAGGCCGTCCATACGGATGACGACGCGCTTGATGTTGAGAATGATGTCCACGACATCCTCGACAACGCCTTTGATGGTCGAGAACTCATGCTCGACACCTTCGATCTGGATGCTGGTGATGGCGGCGCCCGGGATGCGGGACAGAAGGGTCCGACGCATCGTGTTACCGAGCGTGTAGCCAAAGCCTGGCTCGAGGGGCTCCACGACCACGCGGGAACGGTTGTCCGAAAGGACTTCCTCTTCAATTTGGGGACGCTGGACAATCAACAAGGGGAATTACCTCACTTCGAGTAGAGCTCGACGATCAACTGCTCGTTGATGTCTGTGTCTATCTGATCACGACGGGGATGGGCATTTACAACGATCTTGCGCTCTTCGAGGTTCACTTCGAGCCAGTCGGGAACCGGACGGCCCTGGGTGTCCACGGAGTGCTGAATGACGATCAGGTCGGTGCTTCGATCCTTCACGGTGACCTCGTCACCGGGCTTGACCTGATAAGAGGGAATGTCGACCTTCTTGCCATTCACCCGAAAGTGGCCGTGGTTGACCAGTTGACGGGCTTGGGGCCGGGTGGCGGTGAGGCCGGAACGCCAAACGACGTTGTCGAGACGCTGTTCCAGAAGCTCGAGAAGGGCGTCACCGGTGACTCCCTGGCGACGGTCGGCTTCCTTGTAGTAGCGACGAAACTGCTTCTCGAGCACGCCATACATGGTGCGCAATTTCTGCTTCTCGCGGAGCTGAACCAGATAGTCGCTCTCTCGGATGCGGCCGCGGCCGTGCTCTCCCGGCGGATAGGGACGACGCTCCACGGGGCAGCGCTTCGACTGACAGAGCGGGGTGCGCGCCCGACGGCACGGCTTGTGACGGGGACCTGTGTAACGAGCCATCCTCAGCCCCTTCTTCGTTTCTTGGGCCGGCAGCCGTTGTGCGGCAGCGGCGTCACATCTTTCACCCAGGTGATCTCCAAACCCATGTTCTGCAATGTGCGCACCGCGGTATCACGACCGGATCCGGTTCCGCTGATGATCACGTCGAGTTTGCGAATGCCATGCTCACCTGCCCGGCGGGCGGCCTCCTCGGCAGCGACCTGGGCGGCGTAAGGCGTCGACTTTCGGGAGCCCTTGAAACCAACCGAGCCACCAGAGGTCCAGGCCACCGTGGCGCCGTTCTGGTCGGTGATGTTGATGATGGTGTTGTTGAAACTGGCCTTGATGTGAGCCTGACCATGCGAGATGTTCTTACGCTCGCGACGGCGGACTCGTTTCTTGCCTTGCTGGGTAGTCACCCATGACTCCTAATTATTTCGTGACCTTTTTCTTGCCGGCAATCGCAACTCGACGACCCTTGCGGGTGCGGGCGTTGGTATGTGTCCGTTGACCACGGACGGGCAGGCCGCGACGGTGGCGGATGCCCTGATAACTGCCGATTTCGATTTTTCTCTTGATGTTCTGCTGAACTTCTCGTCTCAGGTCACCCTCGACCTGATAGTTGTCCTCGATGAAACGCCGGACCTTGGACACCTCGTCATCGGTCATCGACCGGACCCGTGTGTCGGGGTCTACGCCTGTCTCGGCGCAAATCTGCTGGCTTCGGGTCAGACCGATGCCATAGATGTAGGTCAACGAGATCTCGAGCCGCTTGTCACGCGGAATGTCAACACCTGATATACGAGCCAATTCTCAGCCCTGCCTTTGCTTGTGACGGGGGTTGCTGCAAATCACCCAGACGCGGCCACGACGCCGAATGATCCGGCACTTCTCACACATTTTCTTGGTTGAAGGTCTTACCTTCATCTCCAACTCCAAGTCTCAGACCCGCGCCGCGGGTTTGCTCTCCAAACCATCGGTACGAGCGCGAACGCTGCCAGGCCACCGCCATGCGCAACCGGGCCATCGCTGTGAGTGGTTGCGGGCGACAATGCCCTGGATCGAACCTCTCTCCGCCGACAAAGAAGCGACGAAGACCCCCGTAATGCTAGCGATGGGCCCGTGCCTCCTCAAATCCCACCGCAACGGGCTGGTCGCCGATGGTGAATACCTGCGGACCGTCTGGGGTGATGGCCACCGTGTGCTCCCAATGAGCGGAGAGACTCCCGTCATCGGTGCGCACGGTCCATCCATCCGGATCGACTTTGGTGTTACGTCTCCCGGCGTTGAACATCGGCTCGATACAGAGCGCCATACCGGTTTTGAGCTTCAAGCCCTTGCCGGGGGTCCCGTAGTTGGGGACCTGGGGCTCCTCGTGCATCTGCCGCCCGATCCCATGCCCCACATACTCTTCGACGACGCCGTAGCCATGGTCCTCACCCACCGCATGAACAGCCGCGCCGATGTCCCCGAGACGGCCGCCCTTGCGAACCTCGCGGAGTCCAGCCCAGAGAGCGTCCTCGGTCGTATCCATCAGCTGACGAGCTTCAGAAGTCACCTGACCGATGCCAACGGTGAAAGCGGCATCCCCGTGGAAACTCTCGAAAATGGCGCCGGCATCGACTGAGAGGATGTCACCTTCGCGGAGCTTGTACTCAGAAGGGATGCCATGGACGATCACGTCGTTTGGCGACAGGCAGAGGCTCGCCGGGTAGGTGCCTTGATAACCGAGGAATGAAGCAGTGCAACCGTGGTCGGCAATCACTTTGGCACCAATCTCGTCGAGGGTAACGAGCGAGACGCCGGGTCGTGCTGCCTCGCGCACCTCTGCTAGGACCGCGGCCACTGCCGCGCCCGCTCTCACCATCTTGGCGAACTCCCGACGGCTCTTGATCGTGATCATGCCTGTGTAATCCGAGAGTTGGCTGCATCGAGGACATCCACGATGCGGTCGGTGACCTCGTCCATCTCCCCCAGGCCATCCACGGTGACTGTCATGCCCCGATCGTCGTAGATGTCGAGGAGGGGCTGGGTCTGATCCAGGTAGACCTCGAATCGATTGCGAATTGTCTCTGAGGTATCGTCGACCCGGCCCCTGGAGAGCATTCGCTCCACAAGCTCGGTCTCGTCTACCTCGAAGACGACGACCCTGTCGAGACCGTCCTCGCCGATCAGATCATCTAGGGACTTGACCTGAACAACGGTGCGAGGAAAGCCGTCGAGGATGTAGCCACCGGCCGCGTCGGGCTCGGCGATTCGCTGCGCGAGCATCGCGACCGTGATTTCGTCTGGCACGTAGTCCCCGGCCGCCATGATGGCGTCGACCTTCCTGCCGAGGTCGCTGCCGAGGGAGACGTGGTGACGAAACATCTCTCCTGTGGACACATGGGGAATGCCAAGACGGTCGGCGACACGCTCTGCCTGGGTCCCCTTGCCGGCGCCGGGCGGACCTATGAACAGCAGCCGCATCAGGACAGGATTCCCTCGTAGTTCCTCATCGTGAGCTGGGACTCGATCTGCTTCATCGTCTCCAGCGCCACACCGACCACGATCAGAATCGACACACCGGAGAACGAGATCTGGATGTTCCAGATGGCGCCGGCGATGGCCGGAAGGATGGCGATGGTGCCGAGGAAGATGGAACCGGGAAGGGTGATCCTGTTGAGAATGAACGACAGGTGCTTGGCAGTCTGACGACCGGGGCGGACGCCAGGAATGAACCCGCCTTGCCTCTGGATCATCTCGGCCTGCTGCTCGGGATCGAATTGAATCGCCGTGTAGAAGTAGGTGAAGAACACGATCAGACCGAAGAGGATGGCGATGTACCACCAGGAGACACCGAGCTGGCCGGCGCCCAGGTTCTCGTCGATGAAGCGGAAGACCGACTGAAGCCACGCGGCGTCGAAGGGGATGGCGGTGATGATCAGAGACGGGATCAGAAGCACCGAGGTGGCGAAGATCACCGGGATGACACCTGCTGTGTTCACCTTCAGCGGGATGTAGGTGGACTGGCCTCCGAGGACCCGACGTCCACGCACCCGTTTGGCGAACTGGATCGGGATCCGTCTCTGTCCCTGATCGACGTAGATGATCGCCACGATCATGAAGGCGAACGTCGCCATGATCACTCCGAAGCGGCCGTACAGGCCGGCGGCACCGGTCTGGCTCCAGACCTGACCGAAGATGAAAGGGAACTGGCTGAGGATCGACACGAAGATGATCAGCGACATCCCGTTGCCCACACCTCGCTGGGTTATCAGCTCACCGAGCCACATCACCATGGCGGTACCCGCCGTCATCGTCAGCACGATCAGGACAACCCGCCCGGGTGTGTAATTCGGAATCAGGTCGATGCCGTTGGTGAAACGACCCGAATGGAAGAGGAATGTGAACCCGGTCGACTGGATGAGAGCCAGGACCACGGTCATGTACCGGGTCCACTGGGTGATCACCTTGCGACCCGACTCGCCTTCCTCCTGAAGCGTCTTCAGTTTCGGGATCACAACAGTGAGCAACTGCATGATGATCGACGCCGTGATGTAGGGAATGATCCCCAAGGCGAACACCGAGAACTGTTCCAGGGCGCCGCCGGAGAACAGATTGAGCAAACCGTAGATCCCACCCGCCTGCTGTTGGGTTTGGAACAACCGAACCGCGTCCAGGTCGATGCCGGGCACCGGAATCGTGGCCCCGAGACGGTAAACGCCGAACATGGCGAGCGTGAAGAGGATCTTCGCCCGCAGGTCCGGGATCCTGAACATGTTGCGATAAATGGAAAGCATGTGGGTCTACTTGGTACTAGGTAATTGTCGTTAAAAGGTCCGAGATCAGGAAATGACCTCTACGGACCCGCCGGCGTTTTCGATCTTCTCTTTCGCCGCCGCGCTGAAGGCGTGGGCCTTCACGGTCAAAGCCCTGTCGAGGTCACCCTCGGCGAGAACCTTGACCCGCCCCTTGTGGCGGATCAGACCACGCTCACGGAGCGACTCCGGTGTTATCTCGCCACCTTTGTCAAACACGTCGAATGCCGAGAGGTTCACAATGGCAAATTCCTCTTTGTTCGGGTTCTTGAAGCCTCTCAGCTTGGGAAGACGCACTGCCAGTGGAGTCTGCCCGCCCTCGAAACCGGGACGCAGCGAGTTGCGGGCCTTGAGACCCTTGGTGCCACGACCTGCCGTCTTGCCTCGACGACCACCCTCACCACGCCCGACACGGATCTTCTTCTTCTTCGATCCGGGGGCAGGGGAGAGATGATGCAGTTTCAGTTGGTTCTTCTCTTCGCTCATTTAGCTCTCCTCGACTTCGACGAGATGCCGGACCCTGGCGACCATGCCCCGGAGACTGGGGGAATCGACCTGGGTAACGGTGTGGTTGATCTTTCGAAGACCGAGTCCCTCGACGGTTGCTCGAGTCTTCGGCTTCTCGCCGATCGTCGACCTCTTCAATGTGATCTTCACGGTCTTCGGCTTTGCCTTGGCCATTTCCTACCTCAGCTCCCGGTTGAAGAATCTGTGGCCTGAGCCCGCATCGACTCGGTCGAGTTGTAGGCGGCCAGCAGTCCAGGCGGAACGAAGTCCTCGGCTTTTCTGCCCCTTGCCTTGGCAACCTCGTCGGGACGACGTTGGGCCATGAGGCCGGCAAACGCAGCCCGGGCCACGTTGAGGTGGGTCGATGAGCCAAGAGACTTCGCAAGGGCATCCTTGACCCCGGCTGCCTCGAGGATCTGACGGACCGCGCCACCGGCGATGACACCGGTTCCGGGAGCCGCCGGCTTGATGAGCACCCGGGAGGCGCCGTGACGACCAACGACCTCATGAATGATCGTCTGACCAGCCATCGGAACCATTGTCATCCCGCGACGCGCCTGCTCAATGCCCTTCTGGATCGCTACCGGTACTTCCTTGGCCTTGCCATAACCAACACCCACCTTGCCTTTGCCGTCACCGACCACCACCAGCGCCGTGAAGCTGAAGCGACGGCCACCCTTGACGACCTTTGCCACGCGGTTGATCTGGATTACTCGTTCGTCGTATTGGCTCTGCTCCGAGCCTGGACGGTTTTGACGTGCCATTAAAACTCCAGTCCTTCCTCGCGGGCTGCGTCGGCGAGGGCTTTGATCTTTCCGTGAAACTTGAACCCGCCCCGGTCGAAGACGACCGCCGAGACACCGGCATCCTTGGCGCGGCTTGCCACGAGGCTGCCTACCTTGGTCGCAGTGCCGATGTTCAACGAGTCAGACCGGATGTCGGCCTCCTGCGAAGATGCAGCCGCCAGTGTACTGCCATCGACGTCGTCTATCACCTGGGC
Organism: Acidimicrobiia bacterium; assembly: GCA_036446835.1. Lineage (GTDB taxonomy): Bacteria > Actinomycetota > Acidimicrobiia > Spongiisociales > ZC4RG35 > SZUA-217. The sequence goes on along the minus strand of JAZFTT010000070.1, from coordinate 1,311 downwards.
GTAGATGTAGCGGTTGCTTCGGTACACCACCAAGCGGGGACGCGCCGCGGTGCCCCGGACGCGCTTGCGCACCCGGAAATGACGACGAGAGCGAGCATCGCGTCGGGAACCCCTCATACCTTGCCTGCCTTTCCAGCCTTACGGCGAACGTATTCGCCGACGTACCGGATCCCTTTGCCCTTGTAGGGCTCGGGTGGACGGACTTTGCGAATGTTGGCGGCCGCCTGGCCGACCTTTTCCTTGTCGATGCCTGAGATGTTGATTCTGGTTGGCTCCGGCACCTCGAAGGTCACGCCCTCCGGGGCCTGAACCAGGATCGAGTGGCTGAAACCCACCTGGAGCTCGACATCCCTGCCTTTGAGAGTTGCTCGATAGCCGACGCCCTGGATTTCCAACTCCTTGGTGAAGCCATCGGTTACCCCGACAACCATGTTGTTGAGCAATGCGCGGCTCAACCCGTGGAGGGCCTTTGACTGTCTGGTGTCGTCGGGTCGGGTCACTGTCATCTCGCCATCACCCATCTCGAAGGACACCCGCTCGTGGAAGACGCGTGTCAACTCCCCCTTGGAGCCCCTGACAGTCACGTTGCTGCCGTCGATGTCGACATCGACTCCTGACGGCACCGTCACCGGCATCTTTCCGATCCGACTCATGTCACCAAACCTCACAAAGGATCTCGCCGCCCAGATGACGACGCCGCGCCTCCCGGTCGGGGAGAAGGCCCTGACTTGTCGAGACGACGGCCACTCCAATGCCACCCTGAACGCGGGGCAACTCACGGGAGCCTCGGTAGACACGGTGACCCGGTCTCGAGATGCGCTTGATTCCCTCGATGACCGACCGACGGCGTTCGCCGTAACGAAGCACCAGCTCCAGATCGCGGCGATGGCCATCCTCTGACACTTCGTAGCGATCGATGAAACCCTCATCAACGAGGATCTGCGCGATACGGACCTTCACGTTGGACGACGGCATCGAGACACGCTCGTGACCCACGGCAACGGCGTTGCGGATGCGGGTGAGCATGTCTGCAATTGGATCAGTAACAACTGTCACCAGGACGCCTTTTTCACACCGGGAAGCTCACCACGGGAGGCCAGCTCGCGAACACAGATTCGGCACATGCCGAAATCCCGTATGTAGGCGCGGGCACGACCACAGCGATTGCAGCGGTTGTAACCCCTGACCTTGAACTTCGGCTTTCTCTTGGCCTTGGCGATCATCGATTTCTTAGCCATTCACATCCTCCTCAAACTTCTGCCTGGACCTTGCGGAACGGAAAACCGAAGGCATCGAGCAGGGCCTTGCCCT
>JAZFTT010000069.1:0-2382 GCA_036446835.1 Acidimicrobiia bacterium | reverse complement strand
TAGCTCACGCTGGTTCATCCCGGTTACCGGACTTCGCTTGAGAAGACGGCTTTTCCAGCTGATCATCGGCCTGACCTTCTTCGGAACCGGGATCGGATTGATGCTTCGATCGGGATTGGGGCTTCCCCCATGGGATGTCTTTCACCAGGGTCTGGCGATTCAAATAGGACTAACCGTGGGAGTTTGGTCGATCCTCGTGTCCTTTGTCGTCCTGGCCTTCTGGATCCCTCTTCGTGAGCGTTATGGGATCGGCACGCTTCTCAATGCAATCGTCATTGGCGTAATGATCGACGTGACGGCCGGTGTGGTCCCGGAAGCGCCAAACATGTGGTGGGCCGCGGGGATGATGATCGTCGGGATCCTCCTCGTCGCCGTGACCTCAGGGATGTACATCGGCGCCAACCTCGGGCCAGGTCCTCGTGACGGACTGATGACCGCGATCGTTCGCCGAGGACCATCGATCCGTCTGACCAGAGTGATCATGGAGGTGACGGTTCTCGTCATCGGGGTGTTGTTGGGAGGTACTTTCGGGATCGGAACCATTCTCTACGCGCTCCTGATGGGACCATTCGTCCAAATCTTTCTGCCCCGCTGGACCATCGATACCGGTCGCCCGGAGGACTCCTGGGATCACCCGGCACGCTGATCGTGGAACTACCTCGGCGACTAGGTTTGTCACATGGAACGACCCGACTGGTTCGATACCGACCTCTACCCGTTCGAGAGCCATAGCCAAGACGTAGACGGCTCGAAGGTTCATTACCTCGACGAGGGCGAGGGCCCGGTGCTTTTGATGCTTCACGGCAATCCGACCTGGTCGTTTGTCTACAGGCGAATGGTCCCCTATTTATCTGACCGTTTCCGTTGCATCGCACTCGACTATCCCGGATTCGGACTCTCCACAGCTCCTGAGGGATACGGATTCACTCCCGCCGAGCATGCCGACGTGGTGAGTGGTTTCGTGGACGGCTTGGGGGTCGACGAGTTCTCGCTCGTCATGCACGATTGGGGGGGGCCGATCGGCATGCAGGTTGCACTGAACCGACCCGAGTCCGTCAAGGCTCTGATCCTGGGCAACACGTGGGCATGGCCACGCACCGACAACGCCACGCAACGTTTCTCATCCGCTCTCGGCGAAGGACGATCCGGCGAATTTCTCGTCGACCGCGCCAACGTCTTTGTCAATGTCTTTTTGAAGCGGGGCATGCGACGGCGCAGCGTCACCGGGGCAGAGATGAGGATGTGGCGCGGACCGTTCCTGGATAGGGATTCTCGATTGGCCGTCCGGGTGATGCCCCGAGAATTGACCGGTTCGACCGACTGGCTTGCCGACATCGAAGCACGAATCGACGAGATCGCCGATAAGCCGGCCCTGCTTTTCTGGGCAGATCAGGATCCGATGTTCCGCGGAACCGAGAAGAGGAAGTGGGAGGGCATCCTCACCAACCGTCGCACCTACATCCTCCGTCACGCCGGTCATTTCTGGCAGGACGACGCCGGACCGGAAGCTTCGTTGATGATCCGCTACTGGTGGGACAACCTCGTTTGAGCTCACGCGAACCCAACCCGCGAAAACTGATCAGGCACAGGACTAGCTGAGCCGGCAACACCCATATAGGGTGCCGGTCACTTCCCCGGAGCGCCCGTTTCGGCGTTCACTTCCCTGCCTGGATGGCCGTTTTGGTCCTCTGAGCACGCTGCGCGAGCTGTGGATAACTTGGTTCTTGACGAGTTGCACGCGTGTAATTACAGTGTTGGAGTCCATACCAGATGTAGTGGATACTTCCCCGCACACCACAACATCTAGTGGTGGGAGCTATGAATGGACACGTTTTCGGTCTCTGCGGCCGGAACGAGAGAAGTGCGGAGGAGGCACAATCAATGAGCGAAGGCCTACGGATAACCCGTCGCTTCACCGAGGCTGGTAAGGACCCATACGACCAACTGGAGTGGTCGACTCGTGACTCCAGAATCGCCAACCCCGACGGTTCCGTCGTCTTCGAGATGAATGATGCAGAGATCCCGGCTCAGTGGAGCCAGGTCGCCTCCGACATCATGGTGTCCAAGTACTTCCGCAAGGCCGGAGTCCCCCAGTACGACGATGAAGGCAAGGCCCTCGTCGATGACAACGGCGATCCTGTCACCGGTCCCGAGCGTTCCGCAAAGCAAGTCTTCGATCGTCTGGCCGGCACCTGGAAGCACTGGGGTGAGAAGGAGGGCTACTTCGCATCGACCGATGACGCCCAGGCATTCGAGGACGAGCTTCGCTACATGCTTGCCACCCAGATGGCCGCGCCCAACTCACCACAGTGGTTCAACACCGGAATCCACCAAGCCTACGGACTGACAGGTCCCGCCCAGGGCTTCTGGTACGTCGATGGC
>JAZFTT010000068.1:0-2407 GCA_036446835.1 Acidimicrobiia bacterium | reverse complement strand
CAAGTGGGGGAAGAGGGCATAGCCCTGGAACATCAGTCCGAATCGACGCAGGTGACTTGGTAGTCCGAGGATCGACTCACCGTTCCAGGTTATGTCGCCGGACTGAATCTCCACCAGACCGGCCACGGCTCTCAACAAGGTTGTCTTGCCGGATCCCGAGGGGCCGAGGACCGAGACGATCTCGCCTTCGGCGACGCTCAGCGACGTCTCTCTCAACACCGGTGAGTCACCAAGCGTTACGTCGATTGTGTCTACCCCGAGCATCAGAACCTGCCGATCTCGCCAAATCGTGCGCGGTCGATCCACATGACGATTCCAGCGGTGAGCACGGCTAGGACAACCGCCATCGCCATTGCCATGCCGAACGAGGTCTCGCCGGGCCGGCCAAGCAACCGGAAGATCATGGTTGGAATGGTGGGCGTATTCGGTCGTGCGACAAAGGAGGTGGCGCCAAACTCGCCGAGGGAGATGACGAAGGCGAACGCGGCCCCAACAAGGGCAGCCCTACTGACGATCGGAAGGTCGATCTCTCTCCAAACCCGGGATGGCGAGGCACCGAGAACAGCTGCCGCTTCTCGTGTCTCGGTCGGTATGGATCGCAAAGTCGGAACGGTTGACCGGACCACGAAGGGCAGGGCCACCAGGGCGTGGGCGATGGGTACCAGCCACGCCGACGCTCGTAGATCGACCGGCCAGTCGAGAGCCACTATGAAGCCGAACCCAATGGTCACCGCCGATGTCCCCAGAGGGAGCATCAGGGTGAGATCAAACCATCTCGAGAAAGACCCTCGACGCCCGGTGATCACCGCCGCCGCCATCACCCCCACGAGGGTGGCTATGCCCATGGCAACAAACGCAAAAAGAAGGCTGTTCCCCACCGCGGAAATCGGTCGTCCGACAACGGGGTCTGATACGAAAATGCCCCGATAGAACTCACCAGAAAATGACCGGGTCACCAAGGCGATCAGAGGAATGGAGAGGGCCCCGATCGTTGCCCACACGGAAAGTGCCACGGCAGCCCGGGTCGGCCCGCGGGGCTTACGACGGTTGGAGGCCCGCTCCATCGTCCATGTGACCGTCTTACTCTCCTGATATCTCGAATAGGCGTAAAGGGCGCCGGTGACTCCGAGCAGTTGGATGATTGCCAAAGCGGATGCGAGCGGCAGGTCAAAAAGAGTGACCGTCTGTCGATAGATCTCAACCTCGAGGGTCGCAAACTCAAAGCCGCCGAGGATCAGAACAACGCCGAACGACGTGAATGTGAAGAGGAAGACGATCGACGCCGCAGCGGCAATGGCCGGCTTCAAGAGTGGCATCGTGACGTGAAGGAAGACCTTCCAGCCGGTGGCTCCGAGGACGCGAGCGGTCTCCTCGAGTTGGGGATCGATTCGAGACCAGAGTGTCGACACCGTTCTGACGACAACGGCTGCGTTGAAGAACACATGGGCGGCGAGGATTGCCCAAATCGAGCCGTCAAACCCCAGGGAGACAAAAGCGGTGCCAACGACAACGGTCGGGAGCACGAATGGCACCGTGATCAGCGCTGTGGCGAGCCGCCTTCCTCGGAACTCGAAGGTGGATACGGCCCACGTCAGAGGTGCGGCTGCGAAAAGGGTCAAGATTGTCGAGAGGGTGGCCTGCCACAACGTGAACCAGCCGACCCTGAGGAGCCGGGCTTCCAGGCCACTGGCACCAATGTCGAGCTCCGCCAGGCCGATCCCGAGGATGCGGGCAACTGGATAGACGAAGAAGTATCCAATGAAGACCGCAGGGAGGGCAGCCACCGCCACCCAGCCCCAGCGGATCCGACCCATCAGCCCTCCATCACCTCAATCCATTCTTTGATCCAGCGATCCCGGTTCTCGGCGATGTAGTTGGCGGCGAAACGCGCCGGGTCTTCGGGGACCACCGCGTGATCGACGAATTCCTGGGGAAGCTCGGCGTCCCGGTTTGCGGGGAAGACAAACCAGGTGAGAGGGATCGTCTCCTGAAACTCGATCGAGAGCATGAAATCGACCAGTTCGCCGGCGGCTTGTGGGTAGTCGGTCCCGGCGAGAATGCCGGCGTACTCCACCTGTCGATAGCAGCCGGCCTCGATTACTCCGGTGGGAGCGGTGTCGGTCGGCTCTTCTGCGAATATCACCTCTGCCGGAGGCGACGACGCGTAGGAGACGACCATTGAGCTCTGGCCCCCGTATCTGAAGAAGTCGCCGTAGTAGGCGGAGTTCCAGTCGGCGGCGACATTGACTCCGGCTCGTCTCAGATCGGCCCAGTAGTCCAGCCAGCCGTCCTCCCCGAACTCTTCGATGGTCGCCAGCATGAAGGCGAGCCCCGGCGACGACGTTGCCGGGTGTTCGACAGTCAGGTGGCTCGCATAGATGTTGGCTCTCAGATCCATGAGGGTTTC